>JAFGPU010000464.1 GCA_016936035.1 Acidimicrobiales bacterium | reverse complement strand
TGATCGCCGCCGAGTACCCCATCTACGGGCGCTACGGCTACGGCCCCGCGACCGAGGCCGTCGTGCTGCGCATCGACGCCGCGGCCGGCTGGCGTGACGAGCCGGCCGGCACCGTGGAGATCGTCGACAGCGAGACCTTCGCCAAGGTGATCGACGGCCTCTACGACCGGGTCCGCCGGGTCACGCCCGGTCACATCGGTTGGGACGCCGTGCGGTGGCAGATGAGCGCCGGCGTCGTCGACCTGCACGACGGCGACGACGACAAGCGGCGCAACGCCACCAAGGTGGTGTGGAGCGACGACGCCGGCGAGCCCCAGGCCGCCGGCAGCTACGACATCGGTGAGTCGTGGGTGCACAACCGGCCGGCCAACACGCTCACGGCAGATGCGCTGGTCGCCACCTCGCCACGGGCCGAGCACGAGATGCTGCGCTACCTCGCGTCCGTCGACTGGGTCACCGAGGTGTCGGCGTGGCTGCGACCGATCGACGATCCCGCGCCGCTCGCGCTCGCGGACGCCCGCATGGCCCGGCTCGTCGACCGTTCCGACCAGACGTGGCTGCGCGTGCTCGACGTGCCCGCCGCGCTCGCGGCCCGCCGGTACGCCGCCTCCGGCTCGCTCGTGCTCGAGGTCGACGACCCGCTCGGGTTCGCCCAGGGGCGGTTCCGCCTGGAGGGCGGCCCCGACGGGGCCCAGTGCGCGCCGACGACCGACGAGGCCGACCTGGCCGTCGGGGTCGGCGCGCTGAGCGCCGCCTACCTCGGTGGGCAGAGCTGGGCCCGGCTCGCCGATGCCGGCTGGGTCGTCGAGCACCGCGCCGGGGCGGTGGCCCGGGCCGCCACGATGTTCACGACGCCGCGGGCCCCGTGGGGCGCCATCACGTTCTGACCACCCCCGCTCGCCCGTGCGTTCCTGACCGCCTGGCGCGCCCGTGGGCTCAGATCACGCGGTCATTGCCGCCGTCGACGGCGATCTGCGCGCCCGTGGTGCGGGCGAACGCGGGGCCGCACAGCGCCACCACCGCAGCCGCCACATGGTCGGAGCGGACCTCCGCGCCGAGGACGTTGCGCGTCCGGTACTGCTCGGAGGTCAGGCCGTAGGACTCGGCACGCTCGGCGACGAGGTCGTCGCTCCACAGCCCCGTGTCGAACACCGCGTCCGGGTGCACGACGTTGACCCGGATGCCGTCGGCGCCCCACTCGAGCGCCGTGACGCGCGCCAGCTGGGTGAGCGCGGCCTTCGACGCCGAGTAGGCCGCCGCCCCCACGCCGGGAGCGGGCACGTTCTTCGACCCCACGACGACGACGCTGCCTCCGACGGGCGAGGTGCGCAGCAATGGGTGCGCCGCCTGCAGGGCCAGGAGCGCACCCCGGGCGTTGACGTCGACGACCCTGTCGAACTCGTCGGCCGCCAGGTCGGCGACGCGGGCGGACGAAGGGAAGACGCCGGCGTTGAGCACGAGCGCGTCGAGCCCGCCGAACGCCCGCACCCCCTGGGACAAGGCGTCGGCGATGCCCGCGGGGTCGGTGGCGTCACCGTGGACGCCGACGAACGCGGGACCGTCCGCCACCTCGTCGACCACCGCATCGAGGTCCAGGCCGACGACGGCCGCGCCGGCGTCCAGCAGGGCGAGCGCCGTGGCCCGGCCGATGCCCGATGCCGCGCCGGTGACGAGCGCGACGCGCCCGGCGAGCGGGGCCGGGGCCGGCTGACGCCCGAGCTTGGCCTGCTCGAGCTCCCAGTACTCGACGTCGAAGATGTCGTGCTCCGGCACGGTGGCGTAGCCACCCAGGGCGACGGCCCGCTCGATCACCCACATCGTGTGCTCGTAGATCTCGACGGCGGTGGCGGCGTCGCCCGGTCGCCGGCCGGCGCCGAGCACGCCGAGGTCGGGGTCGACGACCACCCGGGGGGCCGGATCCAGCGCCACCAGCTCACGCTCGCCGAGGCGGGAGCGGTTGCGGGCCACGTACGCCCGGTAGTCGCGTGCGTAGGCGGCGACGTCGCGCCCGACGAGCGGGACCCGCTTGGTGCGGAGCACGTGGTCGGGCGTGGCCGGGCCGACCTGGCTGACGGTGGCGACGTCGTCGCGGGACGCGAAGCGCTGCGCAACCTCGCTGCTCCCGCTGCGGAGGATCATCGGGTGCCCGGCCGCGGCGGAGATGTCGCGGCGCAGCATCGCCCGGGCGCCGAGATCGCCGTCGACGACGACGTCACCGAGATGGGCGGGCGCGGTGCCCGAGGTCGCGTCCGTGCCGCCGGCGACGACACCGGCCCCCGCGCCGAACGCACCGGGATCGCCGGCGCCGAAGGCATCGGCGTCGAGGTCGGCACCGACCGCCTCCCCACCGACCGCCTCCCCACCGGACGCCTCCCCAGCTGCCGCTCCGTCCCCGGCCGGCGTCGTGCCCGCCGGGTCGGTACCGGACGGCGTCATGTCCGGCGCTGCGTCGGCGGATCGAGCGGCGGGACCTGCCGGCGCGCCGGCGGCCTCGACCCGGGCCAGGGCCCGGCCGACCAGCTCGATGTGGTTCTCGTACGCCGTGCGGGCGTCGTGGGCGAAGGTGAACAGCCCGTGGTTGAGCAGGACCATGCCGATCGTGCCCTCGTGCCGGGCCTGCGGGAACCGCTCGGCGCACAGCCGGGCGAGAACGAACCCCGGCATGACGTACGGCACCACGACCACGTCGGTGCCGTAGACCTCGTCGACCAGGTCGTGTCCACGCGGCGTGTTGGTGAGCGCGAGGACCGCGTCCGCGTGCGTGTGCAGCACGAAGGTGAAGGGCAGGAGCGCGTGCAGGATCGACTCGACCGACGGCGCCGGCGCGCCGGCGTCGAGCGACGCGGCCTTGAGCTCGTTGGCCATGCGGCTGTCGGACAGCTTCTCGAGCTCGGCCAGGCGGGCGACGCGGTCGAGCCGCAGCGGCGCGAACCCGCCCCGCTCGATCGATCCCATGTCCCACCCGCTGCCCTTGACGTGCAGCACGTCGACCTGGTCGCCGAACACGTCGTGCTCGACCGTCTTGACCGAGCTGTTGCCCCCGCCGGACAGCACCAGGGTGTCGTCCGCACCGAGCAGTCGCGACGCGTACACGCACCGGTCGAGATCATCGGCCAGGGCGGCCGCTTCGTCGTCGTTCCACCGGCTCTTCACACCCGCTCCTCGTCGTTGCCCGGCCGCTGTCGACCGGTCGATCCTGCGGTGGCCGGGGTCACGCCGGCCGCTCCCCCGCTGCGGGGCGCACCACCCGGGCCTCGGTGACGATGGCGGTCACCAGGTCCGCAGGCGTGACGTCGAAGGCAGGGTTGACCGCGCGTGCGCCCGCCGGAGCCACCTGGCGCCCCTGCCAGGCCACGACCTCGTGGTCGCCGCGGTCCTCGATCTCGATGGCGGCACCGTCCGGCGTCGCGGCGTCCACCGTCGACTCGGGTGCCGCCACGACGAAGGGGACCCCGGCCCGGGCCGCCGCCAGCGCCAGCGGATAGGTGCCGATCTTGTTGGCCACGTCGCCGTTCGCCGCGATGCGATCGGAGCCGACGACCACGGCGTCGACCATGCCCCGGGCGATGAGCGACGGGCCCGCGCCGTCGACGACCACGCGGTAGTCGGCTCCCATCTGGTCGAGCTCCCACGCCGTCAGGCGAGCGCCCTGCAGCAGCGGCCGGGTCTCGTCCGCGTACACCCGGTCGAGGCGGCCCCGGGCGTGCACGGCCCGGACGACGCCCAGCGCGGTGCCGTACTCGACGCAGGCCAGCGCCCCGGCGTTGCAGTGGGTGTGCAGGCGCAGCCCCCCGCCGTGGCGGGGGGCTGCGCACAACCCGTCGAGCACGTCGGCGCCCCGGTCGCCCATGGCACGGTTCGCGGCCACGTCCTCGTCGAGGACCGCCCGGGCCTCGGCCTCGATCGCGGCGTCGCCGTCGGCCAGCCGGGCTGCGACCCGGTCGACGCCCCAGGCGAGGTTGACCGCAGTGGGGCGCGCGTGGCGGACGCGGTCGATCGCCTTGGCCACCTCGTCGTGGCTCCAGCCCTCGGCGCGGCCCTGGCGCACCGCCAGCAGCACGCCGAGCGCCCCGGCGGCGCCCAGCGCCGGCGCACCGCGGACGGCGAGCCGGCGGATGGCGTCGACGAGGTCGTCGACGTCGGTGAGGGTCAGGAGGCGCACCTCGTGGGGCAGGACCGTCTGGTCGACGATGACCACCGCGCCCCGCCCGCTCGCGCCGGCGTCCCCCGCGCTCTCGCCCCAGTCGATGGTCCGCACGGCGCCACCTTAAGAGACGAACCGCCGGTCCGGGGCACCACGGGTGCCGTAGGCTCGGCCCGCCCCGGCGCCCGCCCATGCTGACCCCGCTCACCGACCTCCTCGCCCACGACGGGTTTCGCACCGGCGTCGCCCTCGGGGTGCCCGCCGCGGTGGTGGTCGCCGTCGCGGCCCTGCTCGCCCGGCGGGCGGTCCCGGTGGCGGGGCTGGCGTTCGGGGCGGCCACCGTGGTCGGCTTCCGCGCCCGGTTCACGCTCGAGGCCGACGTCGTCGTCGCCCTGGTGGTGCTCGCCGCCGGCGGCTACGTGACCGGGTCGCGCGGGTGGCTGCTGCGGCTCGCCGCCTGCGCGCCGGGAGCGCTGTGGTTCGCGCTCGCGACCGGGCCGAACAGCCCGGGGTGGGCCGTGCCCGCAATCGTGGCCGTCACCCTGGTGGGCGGTGTCCTCGCGGGCGATCTCGACCGCTCCCTCGCCGCCGACGGCCTCGGCCCGGCGCTGCTGCCGGTGACGATGCTCGGGCTGTACCTCACCACCCCCGACACCGAGCACTCCGCCATCCTGCTGGGAGCGGCCCTGCCCGTGGCGCTGCTCGGGGTCCCGCGAGCGCTGGCGCCGCTCGGGGCGGGTGGGGCGGCGGTGGCCGCCGCGCTCGTCGGGTGGGACCTCGTGCTCGACGGCGTCGGTCGCGACGGTGCCGTGGTCGGCGGGGTCGCCTGTCTCGGCATGTACGTCATCGAGCCGGTCGTGCGGCGGGTCACGGGCCGCCAGGTCGCGCCGGGCGCCGCCGACGCGGGCCGCCCGCGGCGCGATGCCGTGGTCGTCGCCGCCCTGCACGTCGGCGTGGTCGCGGCCTGCTCCCGGATCGCCGGGCTCCGCAGCTCGGCGGTCGAGGCCCTGGCCATCTGTGTGGTGGTCTACGTGGTGGCGGCGGCGCTGCTCGTGCGCGGCGCCGGGCGACCGGCCGACCGGCCGCTCACACCCGCGTGGGATCGACCGCCAACCTGAGGCGCCCGGTCGGGCGCTCCGTGGCGGCCAGGGCGTCGCACAGGGTGCGGTGGTCCGGCGCCCGGAGCAGCCAGCGGCCGTCGGAGGGCCCGAGGACCTCGACGCCGAGGGGGGCGCCGAAGGCGTCGACGAACGCGGGGGCCGCCGCGCCCGACACCTCGGCCAGGGCGGTCACAGGCGGGAACCGCAACAGTTCGCGCCGCTCCCGCTCTGCGGCTGCGGCGCGGGCCGGATCCCCGTGGAGCGCGGCCTGCACCGCCTCGTGACGGGGCACGAAGGTCTGCACGACGATGCGCCCGCCCCCCGCCTTGTCGCCCACGACCCGCGCAGCGCTGGCCAGCAGCGCGAGGGCCTGCTCCGCGGCGCGGTAGCGAGGTGCGAGCAGCTCCTGGTCGGCGTCGAGGAACGCGACGACGTCCGCGCGGTCGATCTGGTGGAGCGTCGCCTCGGTGCCGACGACGACCCTCGTGCTCGGACCGCCCCTGGCGGGGCGGGCTCCGGTGACCTCGTCCACCGGCTCGCCCACCAGTGCCTCGATCTCGTCGCGGACCCGGGTGACCCCCTGCCGCAGCGCCTTCATGCGTCCGGCGCCGCACGCGGCGCACACGACGGGCCGCACCGTCGCGCAGCGGGGACACGCCAGCTCGTCGCGACCGGGTTGGGACAGCGCGGCGTCGCAGCGTTCGCACCGGGCCAGCTCACCGCACGCCGCGCAGGCGAGCAGTCGGGCCCTCCCGGTCCGGTTGAGCACGCACAGCACCCGCCGGTCGCTGCGCAGCAGGCGCACCAGGGTCTGGGGCAGCAGGCCGGTCCGGGGGTCCTGGCGCCGCATGTCGACGACGTCGACGATCGGCCACCCCGAGCGCTCCTCGGCACGCGACAGGGTGAGCAGCCGGCCCCACCCCAGGGCTTCGAGCGACGGGCACGGCGAGGTCAGCACGCACGGCACCCCGGCGCGCCGGGC
>JAFGPU010000463.1 GCA_016936035.1 Acidimicrobiales bacterium | reverse complement strand
GGCGCCGGCATGGGCGGCGGCCACGACGAGCGCGAGCAGACGCTCAACCAGCTGCTCGTCGAGATGGACGGCTTCGACGCCCGCACCGGTGTCATCCTCATCGCCGCGACCAACCGGCCCGACATCCTCGACCCGGCGCTGCTGCGCCCGGGCCGGTTCGATCGCCAGATCGTGGTCGACCAGCCCGACCTCGAAGGGCGCAAGGCGATCCTCGACGTCCACGCCAAGGGCAAGCCGCTGTCCGACGACGTGCGCCTCGACGTGCTCGCCCGGCGGACGCCCGGGTTCACCGGCGCCGACCTGGCCAACCTCATGAACGAGGCGGCCCTGCTCACCGCCCGCCACAGCGGCACCGACATCACGATGGCCTCGATGGAGAGCGCCATCGACCGCGTGCTCGCCGGGCCCGAGCGCAAGACCCGGGTCATGTCCGACAACGAGAAGCGCATCATCGCCTACCACGAGGGCGGTCACACCCTGGTCGGTCACGTGCTCGAGGGCACCGACCCGATCCACAAGGTGTCGATCGTCTCGCGGGGGCGGGCCCTGGGGTGGACGCTCGCCCTGCCCACCGAGGACAAGTACCTCAAGACCCGGGCCGAGCTGGTCGACACCATGACCATGCTGCTCGGCGGGCGCACCGCCGAGGAACTGGTGTTCGGCGACCCCACCACCGGCGCCAGCGACGACATCGAGCGCTGCACCGAGATCGCCCGGGCCATGGTCACCACCTACGGCATGAGCGACCGCCTCGGCCCTCAGCGACTGGGCAGCCAGTCGGGCGAGGTGTTCATGGGCAAGGACTACGGGCACGAGGCCACGTACTCCGACGAGGTCGCCGGGATGATCGACGACGAGGTGCGCCAGCTGGTCGACCACGCCCACGACCGCGCCCGCTTCATCCTCACCACCCACCGCGGCACGCTCGACCGGCTGGCGTCGTCGCTGGTCGAGAAGGAGACCCTCGACGACGGCGACCTGGCCGAGGTGTTCGGCGACATCGACAAGGGCGCCGGCATCGAGCTGCCGGTCGACGAGCTCCGGCGGACGCGGTCGGCGTCACCGCCGATCGACGCCGCGGCGGACGTGGCGGTCGCCGAGGCGTCCGAGTCCACCGGGCACACCGAGGCCCGTCCCGTGCCCGCCCCGCCCGAAGCGGTGTGGCGCCGGGTCCGGCGCTGGCGCGACCTGCTCGCCCCCCGCCCGTCAGGGACCTGAGCGGGGTCGAGCGTGGCTGACGAGTGGCCCAGCAGGGACTTCCCGCCGATCGACACGCCGATGGACCTCGACCGCATCGCCAAGGCGGTGCGCGAGATCCTCGAGGCCATCGGCGAGGACGCCGACCGTGACGGCCTGCGCGACACGCCGCTGCGGGTCGCCCGCATGTACGCCGAGGTGTGCGCGGGGCTGCACGAGCAGGCCGACACCCATCTGGCCATCACCTTCGACGCCAGCCACGACGAGATGGTGATGGTGCGCGACATCGCCGTGCAGTCCCTCTGCGAGCACCACCTCGTCCCCTTCATCGGCAAGGCGCACGTCGCCTACATCCCGGGCGAGGACGGCCGCATCACCGGCCTGTCCAAGCTCGCCCGGCTCGTCGACGCCTACGCCCGCCGCCCGCAGGTGCAGGAGCGCCTCACCGCCCAGGTCGCCGACGAGATCGACCGCACCCTGGTGCCCCGGGGGGTCATGGTCGTCGTCGAGGCCGAGCACCTGTGCATGACCATGCGGGGCGTGCGCAAGCCGGGATCGACCACCGTCACGTCGGCCGTGCGCGGCCTGTTCCGCACCAGCGTGGCCACGCGGGAAGAGGCGATGCGCTTCATCATCGGCCAGCGCTGAGGCCGGGTCGGGCACCGGCGCGACCACGTCGCCACGCTGGGCGGGCGTTCGACCCCGGAGTGCGTCGCGGGCGGTGGCGGGTGGGGGCGTAGGATGTGCGACTGTGCAGGTCAGCCGTCCTCGGATCATGGGCATCGTCAACGTGACCCCTGATTCCTTCTCCGACGGCGGGCGCTTCCTCGACCACGGGGCCGCCGTCGACCACGCGCACCGCATCGTCGCTCGAGGTGCCGACTGGGTCGACGTCGGCGGCGAGTCCACCCGCCCCCGCGCCGCCCCCGTGCCCGCGGACGAGGAGCTGCGGCGCGTCATCCCGGTCGTCCGGGCCCTGGCCGCCGACGGGGTGGCGGTGTCGATCGACACGCGCAAGGCCGAGGTGGCCCGTGCGGCCGTCGACGCCGGTGCCCGCATGATCAACGACGTGTCGGCCACCCTCGCCGACGTGGCGGCCGCCACGGGGGCGGGGTTCGTGGCCATGCACATGCTCGGCGACCCCCGCACGATGCAAGAGCACCCCCACTACGACGACGTGGTGGCCGACGTGCGCGACTACCTCGTCGACCGGGCCGATGCCGCCCGCGCCGCCGGCGTGGCCGAGGTGTGGATCGACCCCGGCATCGGGTTCGGCAAGACGCTCGAGCACAACCTCGACCTGGTGGCCAACCTCGACGTGCTGGTCGCCACCGGCTACCCCGTGCTGGTGGGCACCAGCCGCAAGGCGATGCTGGGCACCCTGGCCGCCCGGTCCGACGCCGGTGGGCAACCACCCCCGCCGTCCGACCGGCTCGAAGGATCGCTGGCCACCGCCGTGTGGTCGGCGTGCCGGGGCGCGGCGATGCTGCGGGTCCACGACGTGGAGGCGACGGCGCGGGCACTCGCGGCCGTCGAGGCGGTCGCGGCCCCGGCCGCCTGACGATGAACGACACAAGGGAGATCTGAGACGTGGCAGCGATGAAGGGCAAGTGGGCCCAGGGCATCACCCCCCGCAACTTCGTGTGGGTGCTCAAGGACCGGCTGGCCGTGTGCGAGCGCCCGGGGGGCTACGGGGCCAACCACCGCCGCGTCCGCCGGCAGGAGGAGATCATCTGGATCCGTGAGCAGGGCTTCACCCACGTCATCTCCCTCATCTCCGCCGCCCACAACCTGCACAACTACGACGAGCTCGGGGTGGCGTGGCTGCACCGGCCCCAGGGGCCCAACGACGACCCGGTCACCTTCCAGAGGAACTTCTACCGCGAGCTGCAGCACCTGCTGGCCAACGGCGAGAAGCTGCTGGTGCACCAGGAAGAGGTGGGCGACCGCATCTGCGGCCTCGTCGCCGGCTACCTGCTGTGGGCCGGGCTGGTGCCCTACGGCCCGCAGGCCATCTCGGTCACCGAGCGGCTCACCGGCCGCCAGCTCGGCCCCATGGGACGGGGCCTCGTGGCGGTCGCCGACGAGCTGCGGCAAGAGCCGGGCGACGCCAGCGAGTGATCGTCGTCGCGTGATCGTCATCCGGTCAGGACACGGCACGAGCGCACCCGGGGACCAGTGACGTGACGGCATCCGACCGCATCGAGCTCCGCGGGCTGCGCCTCGCCGGTCGCGTCGGGGTGCTCGACTTCGAGCGCGCCCAGGACCAGCCGCTCGAGGTCGACCTCGACCTGACCGTCGACCTGGCCGCCGCGGGCGCCAGCGACGCCCTGGCCGACACCGTCGACTACGGCGCCGTGTGCGAGCAGGTGGCGGCCACCGTGGCCGCCGGCCACACCGCGCTGCTCGAGCGTCTCGCCGCCGGGATCGCCGACGCGGTCCTCGCGCTCGACGGCCGCATCGCCGCCGTCGAGGTGTGCGTGCGCAAGCTGCGCCCGCCGGTGCCCCACGACCTGTCCACCTCCGGTGTCCGCATCGTCCGGGGACGGGGCTGATCGCCGTGGCGACCACGCCAGACCCCGCGGCCGACACCCGCGCTCGCGCGCCGGTGCGGGCCTTCCTCGGGCTGGGCTCGAACCTGGGTGACCGTGTCGGGTACCTGCGCGACGCCGTCGCCACGTTGCGCGAGGTGGGCCTCGTGGCCGTGTCGCCGGTGTACGAGACCGACCCCGTCGGCGGCCCGACCGGTCAGGCGCCCTACCTCAACCTCGTCGCCGAGCTGCGCACCGACCGCACGCCCCACGAGCTGCTCGGCGTCTGCCGGCGGCTCGAAGCGGCCGCCGGTCGGGTGCGCGACGAACGCTGGGGGCCCCGCACGCTGGACGTCGACGTGCTGTGGATCGACGGTGTCGCGGTGGACGACCCCGAGCTCACCGTCCCGCACCCGAGGATGTGGGACCGCCGCTTCGTCGTCGCCCCGCTGCACGACCTGGCGCCCGACGTGGCCGGCGACGCGGCCGTCGACGCGGCCGAGGGCCTCGTCGAACGGCGTGGGACCCTCGACGAGCTGTGAGCCCGGACGACCCGTCGCGTCGCCCCCGAGCACAGGGCAGGGCGCGGCACGTGCGCATCATCGGGCCCGGACGGGCGGGCACGGCCCTCGCCCTCGCGCTCACCAACGCCGGTTGGGAGGTGGCCCCGATGCTCGGCCGGTCCGACGACCCGTCCGGCGCTGCC
>JAFGPU010000462.1 GCA_016936035.1 Acidimicrobiales bacterium | reverse complement strand
TCAGCCGCTTGGCGGCGACGGGTCGGGCCACTCGATCACGAGCCGGCCGTCCTCGTCGCTGACCTCGGTGCCGAAGGCGGCGCAGGCCCGGCGGAACCGGTCGGCGATCCAGCGGGCCTCGTCCGGTGCCGCCCGCCGGGTGTGGCAGTAGTCGAGGGCGAGCGGCACCGCCTGCAGCCGCACGGGCCGGTGGCCGTGCAGGGTGACGAGGAACAGCAGGCCCCGGTCGTTGCGCAGGGCCGGGTCGGTGGCGTAGTCGTCCACGAAATCGCCGAGGTCGTAGAGCACACCGTCGCCGACGCCGTGGAAGACGTGGGCCGAGTGCCCGGCCACCAGGCTCGCCCCCGAGCGGTGGAGCACCTCGGCGGCACGGCGGACGTGCGGCACCGGCTCGGGCACCATGTTCGGCCCCCAGTGCGGCGTGACCAGCACGGCGTCGGTGCGATCGCGCAGGTCACCCACGGTGTCGAGCACCCACTCGGGCACGTCGTCGCGCAGATCGGCGAAGGCCACGCCCGCATGCTCCGGGGTGGCCGCGAAGTCCTGGGGGTGGTCGGTCAGCCCGACCACGCCGATGCGGCCACCCGCCGCGTCGAGGACGGCCGGCCGCCGGGCTGCACCCTGGTCGGCGCCTGCGCCCACCGAGGCGATCCCCGCCGCCGCGAGGTGGTCGACGGTGTCGACCAGCGCCTCGGCGCCGAAGTCGAGGGCGTGGTTGTTGGCCAGGGTGACGCAGTCGACACCGAGTCGGGTCAGCACCTCGGTGGCGGCGGGCGGCGCTCGGAAGAAGTACGGCTTGTACGGGTCGGGCCAGGGCCGGCCCCGGTCGGAGATGGCGCACTCGAGGTTGAGCACGAACAGGTCGGCCTCGTGGGCGACCGCCACCACGTCGTCCGCGACGACCGAGGCCGGTGCCGCCGCCACCCGCTCGGCCACCATCCGACCGAGCATGGTGTCGCCCGCGAGACCCACCGTCACGGAGCGGGACCTTCGCCTCTGGCCGGAGCGGGCGTCCGTGGTCGATGCTGGCAGGTGGGCATCGGCCGACGAGACGTCCGCGACGGGCACCCCCGTGGTGTACCGGCCCCGGCCCCGACCGGCAACAGGGAGGCCAGTGCATGACCGTCACCCTCCGTGACCACGCCAGCGAGGTGATCCGCTCTCCCGTCATCGTCGCTCCGGCCGAGACCCTGCGGGACGTGTCGCGCACCCTGTGGCGCGAGTCGGTGGGGGCGGCGATCGTCGGTTCGATCGACGAGGCCGTCGGCATCATCTCCGAGCGCGACGTGGTCGCCGAGCTCGCCCAGGGCGCGGACGCCGACGCCGTCACGGCCCAGCAGGCCATGACCGGGGCGATCGCCGCGGCGCGGCCCGGGGATCGCCTGCTCGACGTCATCTTCCTCATGCTGGCCGAGGGCGTCCGCCACGTCCCGGTCGTCGACGAGGTGGGCACGGTCACCGGCATGGTGTCGGTGCGCGACCTCCTCCGGCCCCTGCTCGTCGAGGCGCTGGGCGAGTAGGAGCCCCCCATGCCCCTCGACGCCACCACCCCGGTCCGGATCGTCATGGCCGCACCCGCGGTGGCGGTCGGCCCGGCGACGACGCTGCGCGGCGCGGCCGCCGTGCTCGACGGCGAAGCGATCGGCGCCGCCGTCGTCCCGGGGCCCGCAGGGATCGAGGGCGTCGTGTCGGAGCGTGACATCGTGCAGGCGCTCGCCGCCGGCGCGGACCCCGACGAGGCGGACGTCGCCTCGGCGATGGCCGGTGACCCGCTCTGCGTCGACCCCGAGACGCCGGTGGGCGAGGTGGCCGACCTCATGCTCGACACCGGCGTCCGCCACGTCCCCGTCGTCGTCGGCCACGACGCCCTCGGGATGGTGTCGATCCGCGACGTGCTCGACGTCGTCGCCCGCGGGAGGATCAGCTGACCAGGGGGCACCGGCTCCTGCCGCACACCGCGGACGTGGTGCTCGAGGCGTGGGGGCCCGACCTGGCGTCCTGCTGCGAGGAGGCCGTCGCCGCCCTGGTCGCGGTGTACGCCGAGCCCGCACGCCGGGCCGCCGTCGGCCATCGGGACGTGCACCTGCCGCCAGCCCCGGACGAGGCGCTGCTCCTCGACGTGCTCGACGAGGTGATCTTCACGCTGGACACCGCGGAGGGCGCGGTCCCGGTGGCGGCCCGGGTCCGCAGCGCCGTTGACGGCGGGCTCGACGTCACCCTGGCCCTCGCCGACCGCGACCACGTCGAGGGGACGGGGGCGGTTCCCAAGGCGATCTCGCACTCGGAGCTGTCGGTGGTCGCGGCCGGCGACGGCACGCGCTGCCACCTCCTGATCGACGTGTGAGCGGCGACGGCCCTCCCCGCGACGGTGCGCACGCGTGCCGGGCCGGAGGCGATGGGACCGTCCGGTCAGGTGCGCACGAGCAGGTCGGCCAGCTCCTCGTCGCGGTGCAGGCGCCCGACGACGTCGGCCAGGAGCGGGGCGATCGACTGCACCTCGACGGGCAGCCCGCCCGGGCCGCCCGGTGCGCCCGCAGCGCCGGTGGGCACGCTGTCGGTCACCACCAGGCGCCGGATCGGCGCCGCGCCCAGCCGTTCGGCGGCGGTGCCCACGAGCAGGCCGTGGGTGGCGGCAACGACGATCTCGGGCACGGCGCCCGCGGCGACCAGCACCCGGATCGCGGCCTCGATCGTTCCCCCGGTGCTGATCATGTCGTCGACGATCAGCGCCCGTCGCCCGGCCACGTCGCCGACCAGCTCCTCGGCGTGGACGGCGTCGCCGCTCACCCGGGTCTTGCGGACGACGGCGACCGTGCGGCCGAGCAGCGACGCGTAGCGCTCGGCCAGCTTGACCGCCCCGAGATCAGGCGCCACCACCACCGCACCGTCGGGCACGTCCGGCGCGAGGGCGCGGGCGAGGACGGGGACCGCCGTCACCATCTCCATCGGCACGCCGCACATCGCCTCGAGCGCCGGCGTGTGAGGATCGACGACCACCAGGCGCTGTGCACCTGCGCCGGCCAGGGCGTCGGCGACGACCCGGGCGCCGACCGCCTCGCCGGGCCTGCCCCGCCGGTCCTGGCGCGCATACCCGAAGTACGGCATCACGGCGGTGATGCGCTCCGCCCCGCCCCGCCGGCAGGCGTCGAGCACGAGGAGCAGCTCCACGATGCTGTCGCTGACCGGTGGGCCGGTCCCGGCGACGACGTAGACGTCGCCTCCCCGGATGCCGGTGACGGTCGGGCGCAGCTCGCCGTCGGGGAACCGCTGCAGATCGCACGCCGCCTCGTCGCTCGCCGAGGCGGCCGCGACGGCCTGCACGAGCGCGGCGTACGCCGAACCGGAGACGAGCCGAGCGGGCATGGGACCCTCCTTGGTGGCGTCGCCGTCACCCATTTGGGACCATCGACCCTACCGACCGCGGAACACCCGGACGCACGGTGAGGTCGCGGGTCGAGGAGGTGAGACCGATGCCGTTCGTGGATCGGACCGACGCCGGCCACCGGTTGGCCGACCGGCTGCAGCACTTCCGCGACGAGGACGTGGTCGTCCTGGGCCTGCCGCGCGGTGGCGTCCCGGTGGCCGCCGAGGTGGCCCGGGCTCTCGGGGCGCCGCTCGACATCATCGTCGTCCGCAAGCTCGGCGTCCCGTACCAGCGCGAGCTGGCCATGGGCGCCATCGGCGAGGGCGGCGTGCGCGTCGTCGACCCGAGCCTGGTCAGCCGCGCCATGGTGAGCGACGACGAGCTGCACGCCGTCGAGGCGCGCGAGCGCGCCGAGCTCGAACGCCGCGCCGAGCGCTTCCGCCGCGTGCGGCCCCGCGTGCCGCTCGCCGGGCGCACCGCCGTGATCGTCGACGACGGGATCGCCACCGGGTCGACCGCCCGGGCCGCCTGCCAGGTGGCCCGGGCCCAGGGGGCGACCCGCGTGGTCATCGCCGTCCCGGTGGCCCCGCCGAGCTCGGTCGATGCCCTGAGCGCGGACGCCGACGAGGTCATCGCGCTCGAGACGCCCGAATGGTTCCTGGCGATCGGCGAGTTCTACGCCGACTTCTCCCAGACCACCGACGACGAGGTCGTGGACCTCCTCCAGCGCGCCGCCGGGCCGGCGACGGCGGCCGCTCCGTCCACATCGCCCACGGCACCGTCCACCGCCGCCGATCCGCCGGCCCGCGACGAGGAGGTCGACGTGCGGGCCGGCCTGCTGCGCCTCGCGGGCCGGCTGACGGTGCCCGAGCAGGCGCTGGGAATCGTCGTGTTCGCGCACGGCAGCGGAAGCAGCCGCCACAGCCCCCGCAACCGGTTCGTCGCCGAGGTGCTGAACCAGGCGCGCCTGGCGACGTTGCTGCTCGACCTGCTCAGCCCGGACGAGGAGCGGGACCGGGCCAATGTCTTCGACGTCGACCTGCTGGCCCACCGTCTGGTCGACGTCACGACGTGGCTGCGGTCCCAGCCCGACCTCGGTGGCCTGCCGATCGCCTACTTCGGTGCCAGCACCGGCGCCGCCGCCGCGCTGATGGCCGCGGCCGAGCCCGGGGCGACGGTGGCGGCCGTCGTGTCGCGAGGTGGCCGGCCCGACCTGGCGGCGCGCCGGCTCGGCGAGGTCGAGGCGCCCACGCTGCTGATCGTGGGAGGCCACGACGACGTCGTCCTCGAGCTGAACCAGCAGGCCCAGGCCCAGATGCCGGGCGAGACGCGCCTGACGGTGGTGCCGGGGGCGACCCACCTGTTCGAGGAACCGGGCGCTCTGCCGGCGGTCGCGGACCTGGCACGCGACTGGTTCCTCGACCACCTCGCACCCCACGTGCACACGTCGCCCTGAGGTCGCGCGCCCTCAGCCCTTCACGACGCCGAGCGGCACCAGCCGGGCCACCCGCCGGGCGAGGCCGGCCTGCTCGACGGTGGCCACCACCTCGTCGACGTCCTTGTACGAGAAGGGCGCCTCCTCGGCCAGGCCCCGACGCGACCCCGCGCGCACCGCCACACCTGAGACCTCGAGCTTCCGCCGCAGCTCCTCGCCCGAGACCTGCTTGCGGGCGGCGGTGCGGCTCATCGTCCGCCCGGCCCCGTGACAGGTCGAGTGGAAGGCCCCGCCACCGGCGACCCCCACGAGCAGGTGCGACGCGGTGCCCATCGACCCGGGGACCAGCACCGGTTGGCCGACCGACGCCAGGTCGGCGGGCAGGTCGGGATGGCCCGGCGGCAGCGCCCGTGTGGCGCCCTTGCGGTGCACGCACAGCAGGCGGCGTCGCCCGTCGACGTCGTGGTGCTCGAGCTTGGCCAGGTTGTG
>JAFGPU010000461.1 GCA_016936035.1 Acidimicrobiales bacterium | reverse complement strand
GCCCAGGCCCTCAAGTGGGAGGGCGGCTACGTGTGGGCCTGCAAGAACTACGACGGCGACGTGCAGTCCGACATCGTGGCCCAGGGCTTCGGCTCGCTGGGCCTGATGACCTCGGTGCTGCTCACCCCCGACGGCAAGACCTGCGAGGCCGAGGCCGCCCACGGCACGGTCACCCGCCACTTCCGCCAGCACCAGAAGGGCGAGAAGACCTCGACCAACCCCATCGCCTCGATCTTCGCCTGGACCCGCGGCCTGGCCTTCCGGGCCAAGCTCGACGACACCCCCGCGGTGGCCGAGTTCGCCACCACGCTCGAGGACGTGTGCGTCAAGACCGTCGAGGGCGGCCAGATGACCAAGGACCTGGCCCTGCTGGTGGGCGGCGACACGCCGTGGCTCACCACCGAGGAGTTCCTCGAGGCCCTCGACACCAACCTCAACAAGGCCATGGCCGGCTGAGCGCCCAACTCGTGGCCCTGAGACGTGCCGCTCGCGGGCTCAGTCGCGGGGCAACCCGCGGCGAGCCCGCAGGTGCGTCGTCAGCACCGAGGCCAGCATGGCCACGAACACCAGGTTGAAGGCGATCTGCACCGTCACCAGCGCCCGCGCGAGCTGCCCCTCGGCGACCACGTCGCCGAACCCGACGGTCGCCAGCGTCGACATCGTGTAGTAGAGGGCGTCGGTCTTGGTCTCGATGCCGGCGAACTGCCCCTCGTCGGCCTGCTCGAGCGCGAGGTAGCCCAGGGCGAACACGGGCACGACGAGGTAGACGAGGAACACCAGGCTGTCGAGCCGCACAGACGTCTCACCGGGGTCGCTGCGGGCCAGGCGCTGCACCTGCCGCACGATCGCCGCGGCCAGCACGGCGACGGCGGCGAGCAGGCCGATCGCGCTGACCACGATGCCGCCACCCGAAGGCAGGCCGTCGACCGGAGCCGCGTAGTAGGCGACGAGGACCGCCACCAGCAGCACCACGGCCCGGCGCACGCGCAGAGCCGGCGGCTCGGCCCCGGCCCCGGTTCCGCCGGCGGTCGCGGGCTCGCTGCCCTCGTCGTCGGCGTCCTCGCGACCGGGATCGTCGTCGGTGCCGGCACCCGGCTCGGTCATGGCGCGGTTCTAGCGCCGTGGCGCGGCCCGACCGCGGATGCCCGGTCACGCCAGTGGCCAGTACCCCGGCACGAGGTGGTGGGGCGTGTCGAGGTACACCTTGGCCTCGGGTGGGCCCGAGAACCGGCCGTGGCTCCACCGGATCTCGATGTGGCCCTCGACCGTGCGCCGGTCGCCGGCCTGGCGGTCGTCGACCGCGGCCGTCCAGCGCACCACGGGCTGGCGTGCCACCACGGGCTCGACGTCGAACCGACGCAGGCGGAAGCGCTGGCGCCAGTCCCATGGGCTGCCCACCCGCAGGCGCACCATGCGCTCGCCGTCCGACCCCAGCACGAAGTAGGTGGCGGCCGCCACCCGCAGGAAGCGCCACAGCGTCGCCTCGCGCGCCCGCTCGCTGCGCAACCCGGCGCGCCAGCGCCGAGCGGAGCCGGTCGCCACGGCGGCCGACAGCGCGGCATAGGCCTCCGCGGCGGCCGGCGACGTCCAGGCCCCGCGCCCGAGGGCAGAGGCCAGGGCGCGCCGCTGGCCGGGGGTGGCATGGTCGGCGCGGTCGGGCAGCGCCCCCACCAGGCCTGTCTCGAAGCGCACGATCTCGTAGAGCGCCTGTTGCTCGGCGCTTGCCACCTCGTCGAACCAGTCGCTGCGGGGCTCGGGGGCAGCGGCGTCCGGTCCCGACGCGAAGATCGACCGCGGCGAGGCGTTGAGCTGGATGCGCGAGTTGTACTTGCAGCTGACCAGGTACACGTGGTCGACCCGCAGGTCGGCAGGGATGGGGTCGAGGCCGGGCGGCCGCTGCGGCCCCTTCCACTCGACCACCTCCGGAGGCCGGCCGCGCAGGCCGTCACGGGCCGCGAGGAAGCACTGCCCGTTGGCCCACGCCGCCGCGAACTCGGCCCGGTACCTGCCCGACCGCTCGAGCTCGCGCAGCCGCTGCCACCGGTCGGCGCCCACGCCGCCGAACGCGGGCGGCGGCGTGGCCAGCGCCGTGGCCGGGTCGCGTGCTCCGAACAGGGCCAGACCGGTCACGATCTCCGTGATCTCGGTGCGGTCGGCCGGCACAACGGAGCGGTCACTCGGGGGTGACGAGGTCGCCGAGCGGCGCGGTGGCGCCCCCCGGCGAGGCGTAGGAGCCCAGCCGTTCGGCCACCGTGGCCGCCACCGCCGGGTCGGAGGCGTCGACCGGCAGGGCGTCGACCAGCAGGCGGCCGCGCGCGTCGGCCAACGCCGTGGCGCCGGCGGAGCGCCGAGGCGGCATGTCGGTGGCCATGACCAGCAGGCGGTGCCGGCCGAACCCCGACAGCCGCGCGGCCCGGCCGAGGGTGCGCTCGAGCACCTCGGTGCGCCGCAGCCCGGGACGCCCGATGGTGAAGCCGCCCACGACGTCGACCAGCCACTCGTCGCCGCCCCGATCGGTGGCCACCATGGTGACGTCGACGCCGCCGGAACGGCGCCTGGCGCGGCGGTCGACCGAGAACCCCGCGGCGGCGAGCAGCGCCTCGGCCCGGTCGACCGCCTTGTCGCCCACCGGCGCCGGAGGGCCGCCCAGGGCCAGCACCCGCTCGAGCTCGTCGGCCGCCCGGCCCCGGGCTCGCTCGACGTAGGCCGCATCGGTGTCGTACCCGAGGTAGTGGCGGCCGGTGCGCACGGCGGCCACGGCCGTCGACCCCGAACCCATGAACGGATCGAGCACCACGTCGCCTGCGTAGGTGTACAGCTCGATGAACCGCTGGGGAAGCTCGACGGGGAACGGGGCGGGGTGCCCGACCCGGGTGGCCCGCTCGGGTGCCAGCTCCCACACGTCGAGGGTGGCCTCCATGAACTCGTCGGCCGTGGTGGTGGCCTGGTGCGGCAGGCCCCGGTGCGCCCTGTCGGTGCGGGCCACCGCCCGGTCGAACCGCCCCTTCGAGGCGACCACGACGCGCTCGGTCAGGTCGCGCAGCACCGGGTTGGCCGGGCTGCGGAACGAGCCCCATGCGCAGTTGCCGCCGGCGCCGCGGGCCTTGCGCCACACGACCTCGCCCCGCAGCAGCAGGCCCAGCCGGTCCTGCAGGATGCCGATGACGTCGGCCGAGAGCGACCGGTAGGGCTTGCGCCCCAGGTTGGCCACGTTGACGGCGATGCGGCCGCCGGGCTCGAGCTTGCGGACGCACTCGGCGAACACGTCCTCGAGCAGCTTGACGTAGTCGGTGTAGGAGGCGGGCACGCCGTCGCGGCCCAGCTCCTGCTCGTACTGCTTGCCCGCGAAGTAGGGCGGCGACGTGACAACCAGCGCCACCGACGAGGGCTGCACACGGTCCATCGACCGGGCGTCGCCCGCGTAGATCTCGTCGACGACGCCGGGAGCACGCACCTCGTCGTCGGACGACAGCACCGGAGGCGAGAACCGCTTGTAGAACCCGGCCGCATCGTGGTTCTCGCGCCGACCGACCCCGAACGACGAGGTCGCCGTCGCCGTTCGCCTGCGCCCGATGCTCTCTGCCACTCGAGACCCTCTCGCTCCCACACCGACACGTTAGGCACCGGGTGTGACGTCGGAGCGGTGCCGCCCGACGTTAGCCAGCGCGGCCCGGCCGGTGGTGCACCGGCCGGGCCCGCTCGCGATGCCGCGTCAGGCCGGATCGGTGGCGATGTCGTCGCGGATGCCCAGGTTGCGCACGATGCGCAGCACCGACTCCGACCGGTTGAGCGCGTACAGGTGCAGCCCCGGCGCCCCGGCGTCGAGGAGCCGGCGCGCCATGGCGGTCGCCACCTCGACGCCGATGTCGCGCAACGCGACCGGGTCGTCGGCCACCGCCTCGAGCCGTTCGAGCAGCGCGGCGGGGATGACCGAGCCGTTCATGCCCGCCATGCGCTTGAGCCCGGCGACCGGTGACGCGCCGGGCGGCATGATGCCGGGCAGCACCGGCGTCGTGCAGTCGAGCGCAGCCAGCTCGTCGAGCATGCGCAGGTAGTCGTCGACCTCGAAGAAGAACTGCGTGATCGCGAAGTCGGACATCTCGAGCTTCGCTGCGAGGTGACGGCGGTCGGCCGCCCGGTCGCCACCCGAGCGCGGGTGCAGCTCGGGGTGGGCGGCCACGCCGATCGAGAAGTCGCCCGGGTGCGCCCG
>JAFGPU010000070.1 GCA_016936035.1 Acidimicrobiales bacterium | reverse complement strand
GCCGTGGCCATCGGCCTGGTGCAGCAGCTCGGCGGCGGCTACCTCAGCCCCGACTACGCCGAGATCTACCCGTTCGTGCTCATGCTGGCGGTGATCGCCCTGCGTCCCCAGGGCCTGTTCGGGAGCGAGGCCGGTGCGCGCCTCTGACCCGCAGCCTGCGGGGACGGCCGCTGACGCAGCGACCGCGGACACGCCTGCCGGCGTCGCGCCGCCTGCCGGTGGCGAGCCGGTCCGCCCGCCGGTCTACCGGCGCCGGCAGCTCGTGGGCGTGGCCGCCGCGGCGCTGGGCGTCGGCACGCTGAGCCTGGTGGTCGACACCGCGTTCGGCTACGGGTTGCTGCACTCGTGGCTGGTGTTCTCGATCCTCGGCCTGGGCTTCTACCTTGTGTTCGGGGTGTCGGGGCAGTTCGCGTTCAGCCAGGGTGCGTTCTTCGGACTGGGCGCGTACGCCTCGGTGTGGGCCTCCGACGGGCGGTCGTTCGCGTGGGGCCTGGCGGCGGCCATCGTCCTCACGGCGGTGGTGGCACTGGCGTTCTCGCTGGTGGTGGTACGCAGCAACCACTTCTACTTCGCCATCGCCACGCTGGCGTTCAGTCACATCGCCCTGGTGGTGTTCCGCGAGTTCGAGGCTTTCACGGCACCGGGCGGCGAGATCGTGGGCATCGCCAAGCCGGACCTGTTCGGCCACACGTTCGACACCGGGCGCAGCCTCGCGCTGTTCCTGGCGGCGTTCCTGGTGCTTGCCCTGCTGCTCACCGCCCTGATCGAGCGGTCGCCGTTGCGGCGCGAAGCCATGGCCTTCCGCGACAACCGGCAGGTGGCCGCGACGCTCGGCGTGCCGGTGCTGCGCCTGCGGCTGGGCATGTTCGTGCTCGGCTCGACCTACGCGGGGGTGGCCGGCTGCCTGTTCGCCCACAAGTCTGGCTTCGTCAGCCCCGAGACGTTCTCGCTCGAGCTGGGCATCGACATCTTCCTCATCGTGCTGCTGGGCGGCGTCGGGTCGATGTGGGGCCCGGCCCTGGGGGCGGCGTTCGTGGTGTGGGCGCCCGAGCAGCTGCGCTTCGTGGGCGAGTACCGGGCGCTGATCTACGGCGTCCTGCTCGTCGTGGTGATCGTGGCGTTCCCCAAGGGGCTGGTCGGCCTGGTCGAGCTGGCGTGGGGGCGGGTCCGGGGGTCCCACCGGCCCCGGGGCACGCGGGGACCTGGCGACCGCCACGGGATGGCGCCGGCCGGGGAGCGGGCGTGATGCTGCGGGCCGCGGACATCGGTGTGGCGTTCGGCGCGTTGCGGGCCGTCGACGGCATCGACCTCGTCGTCGACGAGGGCGAGGCCGTGGGGATGGTCGGCCCCAACGGCTCGGGCAAGTCGACGTTCCTGAACGCGATCACGGGCGTGGTCCGGGCCGAGGGAGCGCTCTCGGTCGGCGGCCGGCCGGTGCCCCTGGGACGGCCGCCGGCGATCCGGCGGGCCGGTGTGGCCCGCACGTTCCAGACGCCGCAGACCTTCGCCGAGCTGACCTGCATCGAGAACGTGCTGCTCGCCGACGGGGAGCGCCGTGCCACGGGCCTGGTCGGCGCATGGCTGGGACGTCCGGCCATGTGGCGGCACGAGCGGGCGCGTTGGGAGCGGGCGGCGGCCGCCCTCGACCGGGTGGGGCTCGCCGATCGGGCCGAGGACGAGGCCGGGTTGCTGTCCTATGGCCAGCAACGCCTGCTCGAGCTGGCCCGCTCGCTGGTGGGCGAGCCGCGGGTGCTGCTGGCCGACGAGCCGTCCGCGGGCCTGAACGCGGCCGAGACCGGCGAGCTGGCCGCGCTGCTCGGCCGCCTCCACCGCGACGGTGTGTCGCTGCTGGTGGTCGACCACAAGATCGACTTCATCGAATCGATCGCCACGCGCGTGGTGGTGCTGCAGCTCGGCCGGGTGATCGCCGAGGGCCCGCCGGCGGAGGTGTGGCAGCACGCCGAGGTGGTCGACGCCTACCTCGGCCGCGCGCGGACGGCGGAGGCCTGACGTGCTCGAGGTGCGGGACCTGCGGGTGACCTATGGGACGACCGTCGCCGTCGACGGCATCGACATCGATGTCGCCGCGGGCGAGATCGTGGCGCTGCTCGGCCCGAACGGTGGCGGCAAGACGTCCACGTTGCGGGCCATCAGCCGGGTCGTCGCGTCGGAGGGGTCGGTGCGGTTCGACGGCCGGTCGCTGACGAGCCGCAGCCCCGACGCCGTCGCCCGCCTGGGCTTGGTGCACGTGCCCGAGGGACGCCACGTGTTCCCCAACCTGACCGTGCACGAGAACCTGCTGGTCGGCGCCTCTGCCCGAGACGGGCGCAAGGCGCAGTTCGAGCTCGACGACGTCTACGGCCTGTTCCCCAAGCTGGCCGACCTGCGCAGCCGCGGGGGATGGGCGCTGTCGGGCGGCGAGCAGCAGATGGTCGCCATCGGCCGGGGCCTGCTGGCGGCGCCCCGGGTGCTCCTTCTGGACGAGCCGTCGCTGGGCCTGGCACCCACGGTCGTCGACGCCGTGTTCGACGTCCTCGCCGAGGTCGGCCGGCAGGTGCCGTTGCTGCTCGTCGAGCAGAACACCGACCGCGCGCTCGAGCTCGCCCACCGGGCGTACGTGGTGGTGAAGGGCGGCGTCGTGCTGTCGGGCGAGGCAGCCGAGCTGTCCGACCGGGACGCGCTCATGGCCAGCTACCTGGGGCAGACCGCTGCGGAGCGCCCGCTCGACAGCTGAGGGGGTCCGCTCCCGCGTGTTTCATTAGTGTGACGGTCGTGGACCTCGACCCGCCCGTGCCCGACCGCCGCCCGCCGTGGCGCAGGCAGAGACGGGAGAGTTCCCGCCGGAGCGGAGGCGCTGTGCGTAAACTTGCGGCCACCCTGTGTCGCAGGAGGGCGGCGGCCTCCGCACACCTGATCTCCCGAGGGGTGACCAGTGCCTGATTCGTCGTGGGACCCACCGACCGGCCCGCCCAACGGAGCACCGCTCCGTCCCGCCGACGCCCGGCGCGAGATCGACGAGGCGATCGCCGACGCCCGGGCGCGTGACCGCGAGCTGCGCGCCCAGCTCGTCGAGCTGACCACGAGCCGCGTCCGGGCGACCGACGGGCTGGCCACCGCCGCGGAGGAGGCGAAGGAGGCCCGGACCCTCGCGGCACGAGCGCTCGAGCGGGCGGACGAGGCGGCGCGCTCGGGTCAGCGGGCTGACGCCGGCAAGTGGACGGGCGCAGCCCGGGTGTTCGCCATTCGACTGCGCGACGCCCGTGAGCTGGTGACCTCGCTGGAGCAACAGAGCGCCACGACGGCCGAGCAGGCCCAGCAGGTCGAGTCGGCGCTCGGCGAGAACGTGGGCCGGCTCGAGGCCGTGGTCGCGTCGCGCCTGCCGGCCTTGCGGGGACGCAAGGCGGCGCGGGCCCGACACGAGGTCGACGAGGTGGTGGCCGTCATCGGTGCACCGCCCGACGATCTGGTCGAGCGGGCCACCGACGACGCGCGCGCCGTCGAGGCCGGCCAGAGCGACGGCGAGGGCGAGGCGGTGGCGCCCGTGGCCGACGAGGACCTCGAGAGCGAGGTCGACCTGGACGGCGCCCAGGCCATCCTCGACGAGCTGCGCACCGAGCTCGGCCTGGCGGCACCGGACGACGTCCGGGACGACGACGCGACGGACGGCCCACCGGGCACCGCCCCCGACCCGAACGGCGGCAGCGATGGCGCCATGGCCGGGGCGGCGTCCGGTAGCGCCCCACCGTCGGGGCGGGGCCGAGCGAAGGCGAAGGGCAACGCCAAGGGGAACGCCAAGGCCGCGCAGAACGGCGGCCGGCGGCTCCCGGCCGGCCGCCGCTGACCGCCGTCTGGCGCGCGGGGGCCGAGTCACCCGGGGGATAGCCTGACGCCGATGTCCCCGGCCCCCCGCCTCCGCTTCGCGCCATCACCGACCGGCTACCTCCACGTCGGTGGCGCGCGCACGGTGCTGTTCAACTGGCTCGTGGCGCGCGGGCAGGGTGGCGAGATGCTGCTGCGCATCGAGGACACCGATGCCGAGCGCAACCGCCCCGAGCTCACCGACGACATCCTCGAGCAGATCCGGTGGCTGGGGCTGGAGTGGGACGGCGAGCCCACCCACCAGAGCGAGCGCCTCCACCTCTACGCCAAGGCCGCCGACGACCTGCTGGCCGCGGGTCGCGCCTACTGGTGTGACTGCACCGGTGAGCAGATCCAGTCGCGCGCCAAGGACCGCGGGGGCCCGCCGGGCTACGACGGCTTCTGTCGCGACCGCGGGCTCGACCGGGGCCCCGGCACTGCGCTGCGGTTCCGGGTGCCCGACGAGGGGTCCACCACCTTCGACGACCTGGTGCGTGGCACCGTCACGTTCGACAACGCCAAGCTCGAGGACTTCGTGCTGCTGCGGTCGAGCGGCATCCCCACGTTCCTGCTGGCCAACGTGGTCGACGACGCCGACATGGGCATCACCCACGTCGTGCGGGGCGAGGAGCACGTCAACGGCACGCCCAAGTACCTGCTCATCGGCCAGGCCCTCGGCCTCGACCACGCGCCCGTGTTCGCACACCTCCCGGTGCTGGTGAACGAGCAGCGCAAGAAGCTGTCGAAGCGGCGCGACTCGGTGTCGGTCGCCGAGTTCCGCGACGCCGGCTACTTGCCCGAGGCGATGGTCAACTACCTGGCGCTTCTGGGGTGGGGGCCCAAGGACGGGGTCGAGATCCGGCCCATCGGCGAGATCGTCGAGCAGTTCCGGCTCGACGACGTCACGCCGTCGCCGGCGTTCTTCGACACGAAGAAGCTGCAGCACTTCAACGCCGAGTACATCCGGGCGCTCGACGCTGACGCGTTCATCGACCGCGCCCGGCCCTTCTTCGCCCACGGCGACGAGACTGAGGCCGTGCTCCGCCCGATCGCCGAGCTGGTCCGCGACCGGGTGCGGCTGCTCACCGAGGTCGAGCCGATGGTCGACTTCCTGCGCGTCGACGAGGTGGTCGTCGACGACGCGTCGTGGCAGAAGCACGTGGTCAAGCCCGGTGAGCGGGCGTCGGCCATGCTCGACGCTGCGATCGCCGGGCTCGAGTCGTGCGACTGGCGGGCGGAGGCGATCGAGGCGGCGCTGCTCGATGCGGCGGCCGCGGCGGGCTTCGTCAACGCCGAGGGCCGCCCGCAGATGTCCAAGGCACAGGGACCGGTGCGGGTGGCGACGACCGG
>JAFGPU010000460.1 GCA_016936035.1 Acidimicrobiales bacterium | reverse complement strand
GGGATCGAGGGCGCCCAACGAGCGTGCGTGGTCGGGCGACAGCACCACCACCTCGTGGGCGCCGGTCGCCGGCCGGCGCTCGCGCCGGGGGACGTCGCCCGCGGCGTGGCCGCTCACCGCCGCGCCCGCCGGCCCGGCGACGATCGGGTAGCGGTTGGGCACCACCCGAGTGCGCCATCCCGGACCGCCCGGCTCGCCGGCGCCGGTGCGGGCGATCTCCGGCGGCGTCAGGTGCTCGTGGCCGGGACAGAACGGGCACCCGTCAGCGGCGGCCGGGTGCGCCCCGGCAGCGGACGCCGGCGCGGGGGCGGGTGCTGTCGTGTCCGGACGCCCCGCACGGCCCGGCGCGACGATCACCCAGCGGCCCGTCAGCGGGTCGCGCCTGGCCTCGTTCACCGGGGCACGTCTCGTCTCAACCGGTCACCGCTCGGGCGATCAGGGACGCCCACTGCTCGAGGTGACGGTCGGGCAGGAACTCTTCGCCGGCCCGGTCGCGGGCCTGCGCGCCGAGGCGCTGCGCCAGGTCGGCGTCACCCAGCAGGCGGCAGGTGGCCTCGCCGAACGCCGCGAGGTCGGTGGGGTCCTTCACCAGCAGCCCGTGCACGCCGTCGACGATCTGGTCGGCGATGCCCCCCAGGGCGCTGGCGACGATGGGCCGGCTCTTCCACATCGCCTCCGCGACCGTCAGGCCGAACCCCTCGGCCAGGCTCTTCTGCACCACCACCGACGCGTGCCGCTGCAGGGCGTTGACGATGGCCGCCGCCTCGTCCGGGTCGCGCATCGGGGTGCAGGCCAGGTGCACCCGGCTCCGTTGGGCGTGCGGCAGGTCGCGCCACGCCAGCGCGCACTCGGCGAGCACCTCGCCGCTCTCGGGGTCGTCGGCCACGCCGGTCACCGCCGGTCCGGCCAGGACGAGGTGGGCGTCGGTGCCGGCATCGACGTGCTCGGCGAACCCGAGCATCACCCCGCGCATGTCCTTGAGGCGGTCCCACCGTGACGCCTGGACCACCAGCGGCACGTCGCTGGGCGGCGGCGGCCCGGTCTGGAGGATGTCGGCGTGCCGGTCGACCCGGCCGAGCGAGCCGTCCCGCCGCACGAACGGCGCGGGCGGGGGATGGTCGGCCCCGGCGAGCAGGCCGACGTGGCGCAGCACCCGGAGGGCCTCATCGGGCGACATGTCGTAGTTCTTGGCCGAGAACGGGTCGATGGACGGCGCGATGACGGACAGCGCGTCGCCGTCGACCCACTCGGGGGCGAACGCGCGCCGCGAGAACACGAAGGCGTCGGCGGCCTCGACGTACGGCCGCAGCCAGGCCCAGGCCCGCCGGACGTGGTCGTCGGGCGTGTCGACGCCGACGTGGCAGCGCCACACCACGATGCCGCCCGCCTGCTGCGCCGGTGCGACCAGCCCGGCGGTCTGCGGGTCGTGCAGCAGCACGACGTCGCCGGGGCGCACGAACGCGCCCAGCTCGACGGCGTTGGCGTGCAGCACCTCGTCGTAGATGCGGTGCTCGGCCGCGCCGAGAGGCCCGCCGTCGCCACCGGTGCCGTACAGGTTGTTGTGGATGCGCTTCGTGATGTCGAAGAACTCGGGGGTGCCTTCGATGACGAACCAGCGCGTGTCGACGCCGACGCCCCGCGCGTAGGCGAGCAGGGTCTGGAGCAGCTCGGCCACGCCGCCACCGCGCGCGGTGGAGCTCACGTTGATGACGGCCCGGCCGGCGAGCAGCTCGCGCGTGTCGTGCGCGACGGCGGCGAACCGGGCCGCCCGGTCCGGGCCGACCACCTTGTCGAGGCGCTCGGGCGACCGGGCGTCCACCTGGATCTGGGCGAGTTTCACCATCGCCACCAGCGTCGCGCCGTAGCGGTCGCAGCACCACCAGCAGTGGTCACGACCTCCAGGCCTCTCCTGCCCTGACCGCGTGGGTCCTCCGGCCCTGGTCCTGACCCGCCGCACGCTCGAAGCTGGGGGTATGGCAGGTCCCGACCCGCGAACGGGGTGGTTGCTCACCGAGCGGTCGCCCGACGGTGCGACCGCACCGCACGTCGCCCGCGTCGCGAGCCTCGGGCGCGCGCTCCCGGCCACCACCCTGACGACGGACGAGCTGATGGGCTCGACCCGCCACCACACGCGCATCGACCTCGAGCGGTTGACCGGCGTCCGCGAGCGGCGCGTGTCGGTGGGCGACGAGACCTCGCTGAGCCTGGCCGTGGGCGCAGCTCGCGACTGCCTGACCCGATCGGGACGCCGGTCCGAGGACCTGGACGTGGTGATCAGCTGCAGCATCACCAAGTACCGCGACGACCTGGTGCAATGGCTCGAGCCGACCACCAGCGCCGCCATCGCCCGCGAGATCGGCGCCACCCACGCCACCACGTTCGACGTGTCGAACGCGTGCGCCGGCACCCTCACCGGCGTGCTGGTCGCCAACAACTGGGTGCGGCTCGGGATGGCGCGCCGGGTCCTGGTCGTCAGCGGCGAGTACATCTCGCGCCTGGGCACGAACGCCGCCCGGCACGTGCGGTCGATCGCGAGCCGCGAGCTCGCGTCGCTCACCCTCGGTGACGCCGGCGGCGCGGTGCTGGTCGAGCGCGCCGAGCGCGGCGAGCCGGGCATCACCCTCACCGGCTTCACCACCGTGGCCGACCACAGCCGCCTGTGCCTGGCCTACCCCGCCCGCCACGAGGCCGGCGCCCGCATGTTCACCAAGGCGCGGGCCATCCACCAGGTGGCCATCGCCGACACGCCGGTGCTGCTGCGCGAGGCGCTCGAGGCGGCGGGCCTGCGCATCGACGAGCTCGACCACGTCATCCCCCACCAGACGTCGACCCGCGCGATCCGCAAGGGCATGCGCGAGGTGTCCGAGAAGCTGGACGGTGCGCCCCGCAACCCGGTGGTCGTGACCGTCGACCGCTACGGCAACACCGCGTCGACCACGCACGTCGTCGCGCTGGTCGAGGAGCTCGACGACGGTCACCTGCGCGCCGGCGACCAGGTGGCGCTGGTGGCCCTGGCCTCGGGGCTCGAGATCGGGGTCGTGCTCTTCACCGTCGACGAGGGCTTGGTGGCCTGTCATGGCGACGATCATTGAGTCGGTCGGCGTGGTCGGGGGCCGGGGGCGGCGGGCGCGCAGCGCCCGCAAGCTGGCCGACGCAGCCGCCGAGCGGGCGATCGACCGGGCGGGACTGGTCGCCGACGACATCGGCCTGCTGCTGAACGCCGGCATCTACCGCGACGGCAACCTGGGCGAGCCGGCCCTCGCCGCCCTCATCCAGGAGGACATCGGCGCCCACCCCGAGGACCCCCACGACGGCGACCACGGCACCTTCTCGTTCGACGTGGCCAACGGGACGTGCGGGATGCTGACCGCCCTGCAGGTCGCCGACGGGTTCCTGCGGGCGGGCACGATCGACCACGCGCTCATCGTCGCCAGCGACGCCGACCCGGGGCGCCACATGGCGCCCGACTTCCCCTTCGCGGCGTCGGGTGCCGCGATCGTCTGCGGTCGGGCCGACGGCCCCGAGGGCATCGCCGGCTTCCGGTTCGCCCACGGACCGCCGCTCGTGTCCCCCACCGCCGGGCCGGCGACCTCCGGGCCGGACGAAGGCCTGCGCGGCACCGTGGCCTTCGAGCGGGGCCGCAACCGCCTGACGATCGTCCAGGCACCCGACTTCGACGCCGCCGCGGGCGCATGGGCGGGCGAGGTGGCGACGGCCCTGCTGGGCGACCACGGCCTGACCGTGGACGACGTCGACGCGATCGTCGCCAACCCCCTGACGCCGCCCTTCCTCGACGCGCTGGCGGATGCCCTGGGTGTCGACCGGGCCCGTGTGGGCACGGCGCTCGAGGGCCCTCCCGTCCACACCGCGGGGCTCGGCGTGGCGCTCGCCGCCGCGACCGAGGGTGCGGCGCTCGGCGGCCGGTGGGCGCTGCTGGTGTCGGCCGGCGCGGGGCCCACGGCCGGCGCGGCGCTCGTCCGCACCGGGCGGAGATGACCCGCCGCCGCGCGACGAGTGCCCCCGTGCTCCCGGTCGGCGATGACCTGCCGCCGCTGCGACGAGTGCCCCCGTGCTCCCGGTTCCGTGCTGCCGGTCGAGGCGCCGACGTTCAGCCGTGCGACCGGCGCCGGCGGCTCGCCAGCGACACGGTCTCGGCCCCGTCCCATGCCAGGCCCGCCAGGAAGCGGTCGATCTCGGCCAGCAGGCGCTCCGGCCGCCAGCGCAGCTCGACGACGCTGCTGGCGCGCACCAGGCGAGCGTTCGGGAGCTGGCGGGCCAGCGCCTCGGCGTCGCTGAAGGGGTGGATGAAGTCGGCCCGGTGGCCGACCACGAGCGCCGGCACCTCGATGCCCCGGCGCTCGTCGACCGTCGGCACCGTCGGGCCGACGAGGATGCCGTGCAGCACCGCCGTCGACACGTCGGGCGGCGAGGCCAGCGG
>JAFGPU010000069.1 GCA_016936035.1 Acidimicrobiales bacterium | reverse complement strand
TCGCTCGGCCAGGAGCTCCACCGCCGTGTCCCTAGCATGGCCGCATGGTCGATCGCACTCGTGTGGCGCTTGCCCTGGGCAGCGGCGGGGCCCGGGGGTACGCGCACATCGGGGTCATCCAGGTGCTCGAGGAGAGGGGCTTCGAGATCGCCGGCATCGCCGGGTCGTCGATGGGGGCGCTGGTCGGCGGGCTGCACGCGGCGGGGCAGCTCGATGCCTACACGTCATGGGTGCGGGGGCTGCGCCAGCGCGACGTGGTGCGGCTGCTCGACCTGTCGCTGTCCGCGCCGGGCGCGATCCGGGCCGAGAAGGTGCTCGCCCGGGTGCGCGACCTGCTGGACGGCGCGCACATCGAAGAGCTTCCCATCCCGTTCACCGCGGTGGCCACCGACCTGTTCGCCCGCAAGGAGGTGTGGTTCCAGCGGGGTCCGGTCGACGCCGCCATCCGGGCGTCCATCGCCATTCCCGGCGTCATCACCCCGGTGATGCTCAACGGCCGGCTGCTGGCTGACGGTGGCATCACCAACCCGGTGCCCATCGCCCCCACGTCGTCGGCTCGTGCCGACCTCACGATCGCCGTGTCGCTCGGCGGCGAGCCGAAGGCGCCGGCGGGAGCCGCCCCGGTGCAGGACACCTCCGAGCCCCGGCCGATGGAGGAGTGGGCCGACCGCTTCCGGACAGGCGCCGCCCAGCTGCTCGACCGCGACATGGTGCGGTCGGTGCTCAACCGGTTCGGCAACGCGTCCGAGCCGGTGCCGGTCGAGGCGGTCGTCCCGCCCGTCGACGCCCCCGAGCAGTTCGAGACCCTGCCGGCGGGGATGGGCAAGTTCGACATGATGTACCAGTCGCTCGACGCCATGCAGAGCGTGCTGATCCGCTACCGCCTGGCCGGGTACCCACCGGACGTGCTCGTCACCGTGCCGCGCGACGCCTGCCGCAGCCTCGACTTCCACCGTGCCGTCGAGATGATCGAGCTGGGACGCACCCTGACGGCAGAGGCCCTCGACCAGGCCGGCGTGGTGGCCGTACCCTCCGGTGGCGGCGACGCGGGCGGCGACGCGGGCGACGACGACGACCCCGAGCATGAGGCCGGCAACGTGAACGGAAGCTCAGCACAGGCGAGCGCAGCGGCGCGGCGGCGGGGGAGCCCGTCGACATGAGCGGCCCCGTCACCACCGAGGACGTCCCGCTCGACGCGGGCTGCGGCGAGCCCGAGGCTCCCGAGGTCGAACTGCTGCCCAGCCGCGACGCCACCGTCGGTGGCATGGCGGTCCGCCGGGCGCTCCCTCGGCGCCAGCGCCGCACGGTGGGCGCGTGGTGCTTCGCCGACCACTTCGGACCGGTCGGCCCGTCCGCTGCCATGCGGGTGGGGCCGCACCCCCACATCGGGTTGCACACGGTGACCTGGCTCGTCGACGGGCAGGTCGTGCACCACGACAGCCTCGGCAGCGAGCAGGTCATCCGTCCGGGCCAGCTCAACCTCATGACGGCGGGGCACGGCGTCAGCCACGCCGAGGAGTCACCGGGCGACCATGCCGGCGACCTGCACGGCGTGCAGCTGTGGGTGGCGCAGCCCGAGGCGACGCGTCACGGGCCGCCCGCGTTCGAGCACCACGCCGAGCTGCCCCGGATCTCGCTGGGCGCTGCGGCCGCCACCGTGCTGGTCGGCGAGGTCGGGGGCGAGCGCTCGCCCGCACGCGCCGACTCCCCGCTGGTGGGCGCCGAGCTCGCCGGACGGCGCGGCCGGTCGGTCGTGCCGCTGGAGGCCGGGTTCGAGCACGCCGTGATCGTGCTCGAGGGCGAGGTGACGGTGGGCGGTACGTCGATCGCGCCCGGCGCGCTGGCCTACCTGGGCGAGGGCCGCGAGTCGCTGACCATCGACGCCGCCGGGGCGATGCGGGCCCTGCTGCTGGGCGGCGAGCCGTTCACCGAGGACATCGTGATGGGGTGGAACTTCGTGGCCCGCAGCCGTGACGAGATCGCCCGGGCCGCCACCGACTGGAACGCCGGCCACGAGCGCTTCGGGACGGTCGCGTCCGGGCTGGCGCGCATCCCCGCACCCGACCTGCCGGGCTGATCACCTCCGCACGATCGACCAAACGACCTTCAGTGCGCGCCCAGGACGTTCTTCATCACCGCGATGACGGACGCGAGCACCAGCACCGCGCCTGCATACACGGCGGAGCGTCCGATCCCGGCACCACCGCTGCGGGCGACCGCGAAGGCCACCGCGGCGACGAAGCCCGCGAGCAGCAGCCGGACGACGTCGAGCTCGGCGCCGGTGGGCAGGATCAGAACGGGCACGGTAGCGAGCACGGCGACGGCCACGGCTCCAGCGAGCTGAGCGGCGGCAGCCTCGGCGTTGTGGCGGTCGAAGGTGCCGGCGCCGACCAGCCGAGCAGACAAGCGGAACGCGAACCAGTGGGCCAGGGACAGCCCGACGGTCGTGCCCCAGATGAGCTCGAACAGCCTCAGGTGATCGTCGCCGCCAGGATCGTCCGAGACCGCCGTCAGCACCGCGAGCAGGCAGATCGCCACATACAGCGCCATCGTGTAGGCCTCCCGCCGGGCTTCGGCGCCGGTGCTGTCGGTCGGCGTCACCCCGGCGCCGGGGGACGGTGCAGACATGGCTGCCATGGTGCCAGTTCCGCCCCCGTCGAACGGCGACGCCTCAGGACGGCGCGTCGAAGCCCTCGCGGAGCTCGCGCTTGAGCACCTTGCCGGCCGGGTTGCGGGGGAGCGGGTGTGACCACACCGCGACCCGGCTCGGCACCTTGAAGGGCGCCAGCCGCCCGCGCACATGGGACTGCACCTCGTCGGCCGTCACCGCCGCCCCCACCCGGGGCACGACGACGGCGGCGACCTCCTCGCCCAGGCGCTCGTGGGGCACGCCGAACACGGCGGCCTCGTGCACGGCCGGGTGCTCGTAGATGGCG
>JAFGPU010000009.1 GCA_016936035.1 Acidimicrobiales bacterium | reverse complement strand
GCGGCCATCGACGTGGGGTTGGCGTTGTAGGCGTCGTTGATGACCCGCGCCCCCGAGCGCGCGGTCACCAGCTGCATGCGCCACCGCGAGACCTGCGCCGTGGCGAGCGCTGCGGCGACGCCGTCGAGCGGCACGTCGCAGACGAGGGCGGCCGCCGCAGCCGCCAAGGCGTTGTCGACCATGTGCGTGCCGCGCACGGCCAGCCGCACCTCGGCCGGGCCCCAGGGCGTCACCAGCCGGAACGCGGGCACCAGGTCGTCGTCCAACCGGACCTCCTCGGCCCGCACGTCGCCCCCGGCGCCGAAGGTCACCACCCGCGCGCTCGTCCGCCCGGCCATGGCGGCGACCCGCGGGTCGCCGGCGTTGAGGACCGCCACGCCGTCGGCCGGCAACGACGCGACGAGCTCGCCCTTGGCCTTGGCGACGTCGTCGACGGTGCCGAAGGTCTCGGTGTGCACGGCCGCGACACGGGTGACGATCCCCACGTGCGGCCGGGCGACCGCGCACAGGTCGGCGATGTGCCCGACGCCACGAGCCCCCATCTCGACGACGAGCGCCTCGACGTCGTCGGCCGTGTTCAGCAGCGTCAGCGGCACGCCCAGCTCGTTGTTGAACGACCCCGCGCTGGCGGCGCTGCGCCACCGGGCACGCAACGCCGTCGCGAGCAGGTCCTTGACGCTGGTCTTGCCGACCGAACCGGTCACGCCGACGATCCGGCCCCCGATCCGGCCGTCGAGCCGCTCGCGGGCGTGGCGGCCGAGGGCGGTGAGCGCGACTCCGGTGTCGTCGACCTCCACGGCCGGGATGTTCGTCCCGGCCAGGGCGCGGCCGCCGTCGACCGGCCGGGCGCTGAGGTAGGCCACCGCCCCGGCCGCCACGGCCGCCGCCACGAAGTCGTGCCCGTCGCGCGCGGCCACCACGGGCACGAACAGCTCGCCGCCGGTGACCAGCCGCGAGTCGATGGCGGCGCCCGACACGACCACGTCGGGGCCGACGAGGCGCCCGCCCGTGGCGGCGGCGACTTCGGTGGTGAGCAACTTCACGACCGACGATCTTGGCATCTCTGCCACGCGGCCCACCCTGCGACGGTCGCGTGCACGCCCCGCCGCAGGGTGGGCCGGTACGCTCGCAGCCCATGGCCAGCACCGATCGCGTCCGTCTGGTGGTCCTGTTCGGCGGGCAGTCCGCCGAGCACGAGGTGTCGTGCACCACCGCAGCCCACGTGCTCGCCGCCGCCGACACCGAACGCTACGAGGTCGTCCCGGTGGGCATCACCCGTGAGGGCACCTGGGTGCGGGCCGACGACGCCCTCGCCGCCCTGGCCCGGGGCCGGGCATCCCTGCCCGACAGCCTCGAGGCCGCCGGCACCGCCGTCGAGCTGCTGCCCGCCGTCACCCCGGCCGCCGACGGGTTGCCCGTCGTGGTGCTGCCGCTGCTCCACGGCCCCCATGGCGAGGACGGCACCGTGCAGGGCATGCTCGAGCTGGCCGGCGTGCCGTACGTCGGGTCGGGCGTGCTGGGCTCCGCGCTGTGCATGGACAAGATCAAGGCCAAGGAGGTCCTGGCCCTCCACGGGTTGCCCCAGGTGCCCTACGTGGCCCTGCGAGACACCGAGGTCGAGCGGGCCGGCGACGCAGTGGCGTCCGCGGGCCTGACGTTCCCGCTGTTCGTGAAGCCGGCGAACATGGGGTCGTCGGTGGGGGTCAGCAAGGTGGGCGACGCCGGCGAGCTGCCCGAGGCCGTGGCTCTCGCCGCGACCTACGACGAGTGGCTCGTGGTCGAGGAGGGAGCCGACGGGCGCGAGATCGAGGTCGGGGTCCTCGGCAACGCCGACGCCCGGGCGTCGGTGCCCGGCGAGATCGTGTCCAGCCACGAGTTCTACGACTACGACGACAAGTACGTGGACGGCACGTGCGGCCTGCTGGTCCCCGCCCCGCTCGACGACGCCGCCACCGAGCGGGTGCGCGCCCTGGCGCTCGAGGCGTACCGGGCGCTGCGCTGCGACGGCATGGCCCGGGTCGACTTCTTCTACGAGGAGGACGGCCGCGGGTTCCTCGTCAACGAGATCAACACCATCCCCGGCTTCACGCCGGTGTCGATGTACCCGAAGCTGTGGGAGGCGTCGGGCCTCGCGTACCCCGCCCTCATCGACGAGCTGGTGCGCCTGGCCGTCGAGCGCCACGAGCACCGGCGCCGCTTCTCCACCAAGCGCTGAGCCCGCCGCCCGGCGACCGGTCGTGGACCAGCGGCTCGGCGTCGTCCGGGAGATCGCGATGGCGCGCGCCGTCGCGCGCGGGTCAACAACCGGTCGCCGCCAGCAGCGTTCGGCACGCCTCGGCCATGCGTGCGGGAGGTAGCGCTGTCACCCGTCGACGGAACGTGTCCCGAGGAATCGTGTGGACGTTGTCGAAGTTGACCACGCTCTCGGTCGGGACACCGTCAGCCGGGGTCAGCACGAGCTCGGACGCGAGACCTCGGCGCGTTCGGGTCAGGGCGGCGACCACGACCGAGCCGATGCGGTCCGCGACCGGGTCACGTGTCAGCACGAGCACCGGTCGGTCGCCGCCGGGCGTGGCCGCGAACCAGATCTCACCTCGCTGCATCGACGGCCCAGTCGGACCAGTCCTCTGCAGGACCCCAGTCAGCGATCTCGGCCAGCTCTCGTTCGCCCTCGTCAAGCGGTGCGGCAACCCACCGGTCCGCGTCGCCCTCCGAGGCCAAGCGGTCGAGGTGGCGGCGAAGGGCCTCGCGAAGCAGCTGCGAGCGGTCGATGCCGAGCGCTTCGGCGCGCCGTTGGGCCTCGTCGGCGTCGCGCTTGTCGACACGGAAGCTGAGCATCGTCATACAGGAATCGTATGGCGTATGACACCGCCGGACAACCCATCCCCGACCATGAGCGTTCGCCCGCCCACGGCGGGGTCGGGCGACGAGGCGAGGGCAGGGCGCGATCATCGTCGCATGAGCGAGCACATCGACTACGTCGAGCTGCCCGGCGGCGACCTGGCGGCGACCAAGACGTTCTACGCCGCGGCCTTCGGGTGGGGCTTCACCGACTACGGGCCGACCTACGCTGGCTTCGAGAACGCCGGTCTGGACGGCGGCCTGACAGCCGGCGACGACGACACCACGAGGGTTCCGCTGGTGATCCTGAAGGCGGACGTCCTCGAGGATGCACAGGCCCGGGTCGAAGCCGCAGGCGGCGAGGTCACCGTGCCGATCTTCGAGTTCCCCGGCGGCCGACGGTTCCACTTCCGGGACCCGGCGGGCAACGAGCTCGGCGTGTGGGGCGAGTGACCGCCGCCTGAGCGTCGGCGCGGCCCAGGGTTCGCCGCCGTGCGGTCCCGCCGGGCTGCGGGCAGTCGCCCCGGTCGTGTCAGACGCCGAGGTCGAACAGGCTGCCGGTCGCCGTCGGGCTGCCGGCGATCCGCAGCAGCAGCCCGGTGGCGTCGTCGGCGACCTCGAACACGACCCAGCCGCGCCGCGTCATCCCGAGGCCCACGTCACCGTCGAGCATCGGCAGGTCGAAGCCGGCGAACGCGGTCTCCCAGGGACGTCCCTGGCTGTCGGTGACCTCCGCTCCCAGCAGCGACGACCACACCTCGACCTCGGCGCCGTCGACGTTCACCAACGACGCCTCGACGGCCACGAAGTGGCGGCCGGGCAGCGGGACCTCGAACTCGTTGCCCGACTCCCACGGCGACACGACCTGGTGCACCGTCACGTCGAAGACACCGGTGTGCGCCGTCTCGCCGACCGCGTAGACGTCCTGGGCGGCCTGCTCGGTCGTGGTCGTGTCCTCGGTGGTGGTCGTGGACTCCTCGGTCGTGGTCGTCGCCTCCGTGCTGGTCGTCGTGGGCGGCTCGGTCGTGGTCGTCGTCGTGGGCGGTTCGGTCGTGGTCGTCGTCTCCTCCTCGGTCGTGGTCGCCGCCTCGGTCGTCGTCGTGGGCCGCGCGGAGGTCGTGGTCGTCGGCTGATCGGTGGTCGACCCCGCCAGGGTCGTGTCCGCCTCGTCGGCGCATCCGCTCCCCAGCAGCACCATGGCGGCCAGGGAGACGACGAGGCCGCCCAGCGAGATCCGGTGTCGCATCTGCCAGCTCCTTCCGCCGTGGCGGCAGCGCGGTGACGCAGCTCTCGTGTGTCCCTCGATCATGCGCGCTCGCGGCGCACGCTCTCCAGGGCCGAACGGCCCGACGTGCCGACCGCCGGCGAGCGCGTCTCCGCACGTGTGGCCGTCAGCACGGCACGTGCAGACCGGGGACGGCGCGCACTCGCCCGCCCGTCAGCCGGCGGGCACCAGCGCGTCTCGCAGGAGGCCCACCAGCTCGTCGCGGCGACGGACGAGCGACGCGAGGGTCGGCTCCTCGCCGAAGGTGCGGAGCACCTCGACCTCGGTGGCCATGCCCGTGACCATCGAGTAGGCGGCCAGCAGCAGCAGGCGGGGGTCGTGCCGCCGGATGCGGCCCTCGTCCATCTCGACGGCGAGGTGATCGGCGGCGCGGTCGATCAGGGGCGCCAGCGCGCCGAGCAACCGGGTGGAGGCCGGGGGGCCGAGGCGGGTGACCTCGCGCAGGAACCCCACCATCGACGGATGGCGGGCCGCCAGCCGGAACATGGCCCGCACGATCGCCTCGACCCGCTCGAAGCCGGGCCCGGCCGCGACCACCGCACCCTCCAGCCGCCGGCCGACCTCGCCGGCCGTCCGGTCGATCGCGGCGTCGAGCAGGGCGTCCTTGGAGGGGTACCAGTAGAGGATCGTCTGCTTGCGGATGCCGAGCTCGCGGGCGAGATCGTCGAGCGAGGTGGCGCCGTAGCCCCGGGTGCCGAAGGCGTCGAGCGCGGCCATGAGGATGCGCTCGGCGGTCGGGCTTGCCGGCCCGCCAGCGGGCGTCTTCGCGATCGCCATCTACCAAATGGTAGACAGTTGTGGTGATCCCCGAGGCCCTCGACGGCAAGCGCATCGCCATCACCGGCGGCACCGGCTTCCTGGGCACGGCGCTCATCGAGCGCCTGCTGCGCTCGGTGCCGGGCTGCGAGCTGGTGCTGCTCATCCGGCCCGGCAAGCGCTCGTCCGTGGAACAGCGGGCCCGCCGCGAGATCTTCCGCAACGACGCCTTCGACCGGTTGCGTGCCGAGCTGGGCACGGCTGCGTTCGACGAGGCGGTGGCCGGTCGCGTCCAGGTCATCGCCGGTGACGTCGGCACCGACGGGCTCGGCCTCGACGAGGCGGGCCGGGCCGTGCTGGCCTCGTGCGACGTCGTCGTCCACTCGGCGGCGACCGTGGCCTTCGACTCGCCGCTCGACAGCGCGGTCGAGGTCAACCTGCTCGGGCCCAGCCGCATCGCCCTCACCCTGCACGACCTGGGCGTCACGCCCCATCTGGTCGCGGTCTCGACCTGCTACGTGGCGGGCAACCGCCGGGGCTCGGCCCTCGAGGAGCCGGTGCACGAGAGCCCGTTCTTCGTCGACGCCGACTGGCGCGCCGAGGTCGAGGGCGCCCGCCGCGCCCGCCAGGACGCCGAATCGGCCAGCCGCACGCCCGAGGCGCTGGAGCGCTTCCGCGGCGAGGCTCGGCGCGAGCTCGGCGCCGCCGGCACCCCGGCGCTGGCCGCGAAGACAGAGCAGCGCCGGCAGGCCTGGGTCAAGGAGCGCATGGTCGAGGCCGGCCGGGCGCGTGCCGGCTCGCTCGGCTGGCCCGACGCCTACGCCTACACCAAGGCCTTCGGCGAGCGCGCCCTGCTCCAGCAGCGCGGAGACATCCCGGTGTCGATCGTGCGGCCCTCGATCATCGAGTCGGCCTGGGCCGAGCCCCGACCGGGGTGGATCCGGGGCTTCCGCATGGCCGAGCCCATCATCATCAGCTACGCCCGCGGGCTGCTCAAGGAGTTCCCGGGCGTGCCAGAGGGCACGATCGACGTCATCCCGGTCGACATGGTGGTGGCCGCCGTCGTCGCCGCCGCCGCGGCCCCACCGCCAGCGGAGCCGGAGATCACCCAGGTCGCGTCGGGCTCCACCAACCCCCTGCGCTACCGCCAGCTCGTCGACCTGGTGCGCGAGTGGTTCACCGAGCGCCCGCTGTACGACAACGAGGGCCAGCCCATCGTCGTCCCCGACTGGTCGTTCCCCGGCCGGGGACGGGTGCAACGCCAGCTCGAGCGGGCGAGGTCCACCATCACCCGCGCCGAGTCGACGCTGCAGTCGCTGCCCCTGCGCGGCAAGCAGGCCCTGTGGGCGGCCAAGCTCGAGGGCAAGCGCGAGGAGGCCGAGCGCGCCCTCGGTTACGTCGAGCTGTACGGGGCCTACGCCGAGTGCGAGGCCATCTACGGGGTCGACCGTTTGCTG
>JAFGPU010000459.1 GCA_016936035.1 Acidimicrobiales bacterium | reverse complement strand
GCGACCTTGAACGCCATCTCCGAGCTGTCGACCGAGTGCTCCTTGCCGTCGGTGACCGTGACGGACACGTCGACCACGGGGTAGCCGTAGACGCCCCCCGCCGTCATCGTCTCCTCGATCCCCTTCTGCACCGCCGTGATGTAGCTGCGGCTGATCGCGCCGCCGACGACGGTGCTGGCGAACTCGAAGCCGTCGCCCCGGGGGAGGGGCTCGACGTCGATGACGCACACGGCGAACTGGCCGTGGCCACCGGTCTGCTTCTTGTGGCGTCCCTCGATGCCCTTGGCGGCACCGGTCACCGTCTCGCGGTAGGGCACCCGCACGTCCTCGGTGACGACGTCGGCGCCGAACTTGCGGGTGAGCTTCTCCAAGGTGATCTGCAGGTGGGTCTCGCCGGTGCCGTGCAGCAGCGTCTGGTGGGTCTCGTCGACGCGCTCGACGCGCAGCGCCGGGTCCTCGTCGACCAGGCGGTGGAGCGCGGGCGCGAGCTTGTCCTCGTCGGCCTGGGTGCGGGGAACGACGGCGACGGCCAGCGTCGGCTCGGGCTGCTCGATCGGCGGGACCACGACGGGCGTTCCGCGCGGCGCCAGCGTGTCGCCGGTGACCGTGCCGGCGAGCTTGGACACCGCCCCGATGTCGCCCGCGACCAGTTCGCCGGCGGGCTCCTGCTCGCGCCCCCGCACGGTGAGCAACCCGTGGAGGCGCTCGTCGACGCCCGTGCGGCTGTTGACGAGGTGGTCGTCCGGGCGGATCGTGCCTGACAGGACGCGGAACAGGCTGATCTGCCCGACGTAGGGGTCGGCGATGGTCTTGAACACGTGCACGAGGGGGTCGCCGTCAGCGCTGGCGCCCACCTCGATCTGCTGCGCCTGGTCGCCGGAGCCGGCGGTGACCGTCACGGGCCGGTCGAGGGGCGACGGGCCGATCTCGACCAACAGGTCGGCCAGCCGGTCGATGCCGATCTCGCGGGTGGCGGACCCGACGACGACCGGGAACACGGAGGCTGCCGCGATCCCGTCGTGCAACGTGTGCTCGAGCTCGTCGAGACCGGGGACGTCGCCGTCGAGGTAGCGCTCGAGCAGGTCGTCGTCGGCGACGACGATGCCCTCGATCAGGTTGTCGCGCACCTGGTGCTCGAGCGCCTCCATCTCGCTCGGCACCTCCTCGGTGTGCGGTGCGCCGCCCTCGTAGATGTGTGCGGTGTCGGTGAGCAGGTCGGCGATGCCGCGGAACCCGGCCTCCGCACCGATGGGCAGCTCGAGCGGGGCGATGCCGGCGCCCAGGCGGTCGCGGAGCTGGGCGAGGGTGTCGTCGTAGCTGGCCCGCTCGCGGTCGAGCTTGTTGACGAAGACCATGCGGGGCACGCGCAGCTGCGCCGCCAGCTCCCACGCCTCCTCCGTCTGGACCTCGACCCCGTCCACCGCGCTCACGACGAACACCGCCAGATCCGCGATGCGCAGCGCCGCCGACACGTCGCCGAGGAAGTCGGCGTAGCCCGGCGCATCGACGAGGTTGATCTTGTGGCCGCGCCACTCGAACGGGGCCATCGACAGCGACAGCGAGATGCCCCGCTTGTGCTCCTCGGGGTCGAAGTCGCACACGGTGGTGCCGTCTTCGACCCGGCCGAGGCGGCTGGTGGCGCCCGCCCGGTGGAGCAGGGCCTCGGCCAGGCTCGTCTTGCCCGCTCCGCTGTGCCCCACCAGGGCGACGTTGCGGATCTGACCCGTCGCATACCGCTTCACCAGGCTCCCCCTCGGTGGTTGGTCGGCGCTGGGGCGAGGGTAGCTGGGCTGCCACCGGCCGCGCGTCGCCCCTGCGCCGGCCTGCGGGGTGGTCGTGGTGCGCGGCCGGGCGTTGTTAGCCTTGAGGGCGTTCCCTCGGTCGCGTGTTCTGCAGGGACGGGTCGGAGAAGCCGACCGTCGCGCTCGCCGAGTGAGATCTGGAGACGCAATGTTCGATGGACGGTGGCGCAGCACCTTCGAGAAGGGCCTGCGACCCGTCGGTGGCCAGATCAGGCGCACCGGCATCACAGCGAACCACCTCACCGTCACGGGCCTCGTCATGGCCGTGGCCGCATCGGTGGCGATCGCCAACGGCTCGCTCCGGGCCGGTCTGCTGCTGCTCGTGCTCACCGCGGTGCCCGACGTCCTCGACGGCGCGGTGGCCAAGGCGTCGGGCACGGCATCGCCGCGCGGGGCGTTCTTCGACTCGGTCATCGACCGCATCAGCGACGCCCTGCTGCTCGGCGGTGTCGCCTGGTACCTCGACTCCACCCAGGGGGGGCGCATCGCCGTGCTCCCGATGGCTGTGCTCGCCGCCTCGATGCTCATCAGCTACGAGCGGGCCAAGGCCGAGTCGCTGGGCTTCGACGCCCGCGGCGGGCTCATGGAGCGTGCCGAGCGGCTGGGGTTCCTCGCGTTCGGCCTGCTGTTCGAGTCGCTGCTGGTGCCGGTGCTCTGGGTCATGCTCGCCCTGACGCTGTTCACCGCCGCCCAGCGCTTCGTCAAGGTCTGGCGCCAGGCGTCGGCTCCCCAGGTGCAGCCGCTGGCCGCCCGGTGGCGCTCGCGCCGGGTGGCGCGCTCGACGCATCGCACGTGGCGGCGGCAGGCCCTGGCCCAGCGCCGGCGCCGCTGACCTGCTCGTCGGGCGCGCAACGGAGTCAGCCAATTCCGTGATGGACCTGGTCACCCCCGCCTACCGCGGCGCGGCCGCGGTCGCCCGCATCGTGCCGGGCCGGGTCGTCGACGCGGCCGCACCGCAGCTGGCCGGGCTGCTGTCGTGGCACGAGAGCGACCGTCGCGCCATGGTCGAGCGGCACCAGCGGCGCGTCGACCCGACGCTCGCCGGCGGGGCGCTGCGAGCGCGCGTCCACGAGGTGTTCCGCTCGTACGGCCGGTACTACGGCGAATCGTTCCGCTTGCCCTCGGTCAGCCCGCGCGAGCTCGATGACCGCCTCAGCTACGAGGGCTACGAGCACATCGAGCAGGCCCGGGACGCCGGCTTCGGCCCGCTCCTCGCCCTGCCCCACCTCGGCAGCTGGGAGTGGAGCGCCTACTGGCTCACCCGGGTCCGGGGCGTCCCCGTCACCGCGGTGGTCGAGCGCATCGATCCACCCGGACTCTTCGACTGGTTCGTCGAGTTCCGCGAGAGCATCGGCATGGAGATCGTCCCGCTCGGCCCCGACGCGGCCCGCTCGATCGTCGCGGCGGTCAAGGCGCGCCACGTCGTCGCCCTGCTGTGCGACCGCGACATCAACGGCGGCGGCGTCGAGGTCACCTTCTTCGGCGAGAAGACCACCCTGCCGTCGGGCCCCGCCGCACTCGCCCTGCGCACCGGGGCGCCTCTGCTCCCCGCCGCCGTCTACGATCAGGGGCGCAACCACCACGGCGTCGTCCTGCCCCCGCTCCCGACCGAGCGACGGGGCACGTTCCGGGCCGACGTCGCCCGCATCACCCAGGCGCTCGCCGACAGCCTCGAGCAGCTCATCCGGCGTGCACCGGAGCAGTGGCACCTGATGCAACCGAACTGGCCCAGCGACCGCGACGAGGCCGGCCCGGTCCGCCTGTGAGCCCCGCCGTCCGGCGCCACCGTCCCGCAGCACTACGCTGACGCCGTGCGCATCGGGCTGGTCTGCCCCTACAGCCTCACGGTCCCCGGCGGCGTCCAGGCGCAGGTGCTGGGCCTGGCCCGCACCCTGCGCGGCCTCGGGGTCGACGTGCGGGTCCTCGCCCCCTGCGACGGCCCGCCGCCCGATCCGTGCGTGACGCCCCTCGGCGCCAGCGTGCCCACGGCCTCGAACGGATCGGTGGCACCGCTCGCGCCCGACCCCGCGGCGCAGCTGCGTACCATCCGGGCCCTGCGCGACGAGGCGTTCGACGTCATCCACCTGCACGAGCCGCTCGCGCCCGGCCCTACGATGACGACGCTGCTGTTCCGCAACGCGCCGATGCTCGGCACGTTCCACCGCTCCGGTGACAGCGCCGCCTACGCCGTCGCGAAGCCGGGGGTGCGCTGGCTCGCCCGCCGCCTCGACCTGCGCTGTGCGGTGTCGAAGGATGCCCTCGCCACCGCCGAGCGGGCGCTCGGTGGCACGTACGAGCTGCTCTTCAACGGCATCGAGATCGAACGGTTCACCAAGGCGGTCGCCGCCCCCTCGACACGGCCCACCATCTTCTTCGTCGGCCGCCACGAGGAGCGCAAGGGCCTGGCGGTGCTGCTCGACGCGCTCCGGCGCATGACCGCCGACGTCACCGTGTGGGTGGGGGGCACGGGCCCGCAGACCGACACGTTGCGGGCCCGGCACGGCGGCGACCCCCGCATCGAGTGGCTCGGACGACTCAGCGACGACGACGTGGCCGCGCGCATGCGGGGCGCCGACGTCTTCTGCGCCCCGTCGCTGCACGGCGAATCGTTCGGCGTGGTGCTGCTCGAAGCGATGGCGGCGGGCGCGGTCGTGGTGGCCTCGGCGCTCGACGGCTACGCGAACGTCGCCACCGACGGCGTCGACTCGTTGCTCACCCCGCCCGGCGACAGCGACGCCCTGGCCGAGGCGCTCTCGCGCGGGCTCGACGACGTCCACCTGCGCCGCCGCCTCATCGCCGCCGCCGAGCAGCGAGCGCAGCAGTTCTCGATGATGCGGTTGGCCGAGGCCTACATCGAGCGTTACGAGCGGCTGGCCGTCTCGGGCTGACCGAGGGGTCGTCCGGCGCGCTGCCTAGGATGATCAGCCGTGACCGTGCTGATCATCATCCTCGTCGTCGTGCTGGTGCTGCTCGCGCTGTACGTCATCGCCAGCTACAACGGGCTCGTCTCGTTGCGCAACCGCATCGAGAACGCGTGGGCGCAGATCGACGTGCAGCTCAAGCGCCGGTACGACCTGATCCCCAACCTGGTCGAGACCGTCAAGGGCTACGCCGCGCACGAGCGCGAGACGCTCGACGCGGTCATCCAGGCGCGCAACGCCGGCATGAGCGCCGAGGGCCCGCACGACCAGGCCCAGGCCGAGAACCAGATCACCGGCGCCCTCAAGTCGCTGTTCGCCCTGTCCGAGGCCTACCCCGACCTCAAGGCCAACCAGAACTTCGCCCAGCTCCAGGAGGAGCTCACCGGCACCGAGGGGCGCATCGCCTACGCGCGGCAGTTCTACAACGACACCGTCTACCGCTACAACACCAAGGTGCAGAGCTTCCCGTCGAACATCCTGGCCAACATGTTCCGGTTCGCCGAGCGCGAGTACTTCCAGGCCGACGACGAGTCGCGCGGCCCGACCCAGGTCAGCTTCTGACGTGGCACTCGGGCTCTCGTCCTCCGCCTCGATGTACGACCAGGTCACGTCCAACAAGCGCCGCAGCTGGCTGCTGATCGGCGGCTTCGTGACGTTCGTGGCGCTCGTGGCCGTCGTGTTCGCCTACCTCATCGGCGGGGGACCGCTCGGCTTCGTCATCGCCCTGGTGGTCGCAGGCGTCACCAGCGGTCTCGCCTACTGGAAGTCCGACGCGGTGGCGCTGCGCATCAGCCGGGCGCAGCCGGCACCGGTCGAGCAGTACGCGCGCTACCACAACATCGTCGAGGGGCTGTGCATCGCCTCGGGCCTGCCCAAGCCCCGGCTGTACGTGGTCGACGACCCCGCACCCAACGCGTTCGCCACCGGCCGCGACCCCCGCAACGCCGCCGTGGCGGTCACCACGGGGCTGCTCGAGAAGATGAACCGCATCGAGCTCGAGGGCGTCATCGCGCACGAGCTGTCGCACATCAAGAACTACGACATCCTCGTCTCGACCCTGGCCGTCACCATGGTGGGCATCGTCGCCGTGCTCGCCGACATCGGCGTGCGCATGACCTGGTGGGGCATGGGCCGGCGCTCGCACCGCGACTTCGACAGCCGGCACGGGGGCCACGGCGGTCCCGCGGCGCTGCTGTCGATCGCCGGGTTCGTCCTGCTGGCCCTGTCGCCGCTCATCGCCCGGGCCATGCAGCGCGCCGTCAGCCGCCGACGCGAGATCCTGGCCGACATGTCGGGGGTCGAGATGACCCGCTATCCGCCGGGGTTGATCTCGGCCCTCGAGAAGCTGCGCGACGACTCGACCGTCGTGCACTCGACCAGCCACGCCACCGCCCACCTGTGGATCGAGCAGCCGGCGGCCCGCACCGAGGCCGAGGGCCGCATGTCGCGCCTCAACCGCATGTTCGACACCCATCCGCCGCTCGAGGAGCGCATCGCGCTGCTGCGCGAGCTGTAGCCGACGGGCCCGCCACCAGCGGTTCCAGTCCACTTCGGCGCCAACCGGCTGGGGGCCACGGCGGTCGAGGCCCGTAGAATGGACTGCATGACCGAGTCGGCGACCCCCTCCGTCCCTGTTCACGACACCGGCACCCAGCGCGTCAAGCGCGGGCTGGCCGAGATGCTCAAGGGCGGCGTCATCATGGACGTGGTCGACGCCACGCAGGCCAAGATCGCCGAGGACGCCGGTGCCGTGGCGGTCATGGCGCTCGAGCGCGTGCCGTCCGACATCCGCCGCGACGGCGGCGTGGCCCGCATGAGCGATCCCGAGCTGGTCGAGGGCATCATCTCGGCGGTGACCGTGCCGGTCATGGCCAAGGCGCGCATCGGGCACTTCGTCGAGGCCCAGATCCTGCAGTCGCTGGGCGTCGACTACGTCGACGAGTCCGAGGTGCTCACCCCCGCCGACGAGGCCCACCACATCGACAAGTGGGCCTTCACCGTGCCGTTCGTGTGCGGCGCCACCAACCTGGGCGAGGCGCTCCGCCGCATCAGCGAGGGGGCGGCGATGATCCGTTCCAAGGGCGAGGCGGGCACCGGCAACATCGTCGAGGCCGTGCGCCACCTGCGCTCCATCCTCGGTGACATCCGCAAGATCACCCAGGCCGACTCGGCCGAGCTGTACGACTGGGCCAAGCAGCTGCGGGCGCCCGTCTCGCTGGTGCAGGAGGTCGCGGAGACCGGCACCCTGCCGGTGCCGCTGTTCTGCGCCGGCGGCATCGCCACCCCCGCGGATGCGGCCATGGTCATGCAGCTGGGCGCCCAGGCCACCTTCGTGGGGTCGGGCATCTTCAAGAGCGACGACCCCGCCCGCCGGGCCAAGGCCATCGTCGAGGCCACCGCCCACTACGACGATCCGGACATCCTCGCCAAGGTCAGCCGGGGGCTGGGCGAGGCCATGCGCGGCGACGAGATCGAGGGTCTCGAGGTCAAGCTCGCGGAGCGCGGCTGGTAGCACCGCGGCGGCACCACCGGCTCGCCGGGCCGGGTGCGGCGGCGAGCGGCGGCCCCGCTGGTCAGCGGTCGACGGTGTCGGACTCCCACAGGCCGGCCCGGCCGTAGTCGCTGCCGGCCAGCAGGACCCGGCCGTCGGCGTCGACGCTGATGTTGGTGGCCGTCTGCTCGCCCGGGCCGGACAGCGCGGTCTCGCCGCGATCGCGACGCGAGACCTCGCCCGACGAGGTGACGCGCCACAGCGCGATGTCACCGTCTCCGGACGCCGTGTCGGTGCCGGCCACCAGCCATCCGCCGCCCGGCACCGCCGTGACGGCGCTGGCCCACTGGTCGCCGGTGCCGCCGAGCAGGCCGGATTCGAGCGCGGTCCACTCGGCGCCGTCCTCGGAGGTCCAGATCCGGGCGTCGGAGCCACCGCTGCGGTCGTCGAAGCCCACGACGATGAACCCCTCCTCGCTCGCCGCGCACGCGTAGGCCTGCTGGCT
>JAFGPU010000458.1 GCA_016936035.1 Acidimicrobiales bacterium | reverse complement strand
GGTAGGGGACACCCCTAGAAGGCCGCTCGGGCGACGCGTACCGCGGCTACGACACCTACGCCGGGCGTGCGAGCGACCGGACCATCCCCCGAGGATGGTGCTCCAGCGCCGCTCCTGACGAGCCACCGGCGGCGACCGGGCGTCAGATGAGCTGGTGGTCTCGGGCGGCCTGGACGGCGGCGTGGCGGTCCCCGACGCCGAGCTTGCGGTAGATGGCGCGGCAGTGGGTCCGCACGGTGTGGATCGACACGTACAGCTCCCGGGCGATGTCGCGCTGGTTCAGCCTGCTGGGCAGGTAGCGCAGCACTGCCAGCTCGCGGTCGGTGAGCTGCTCGACGAGGTCGGCCACCGGTGCGGGCCGTGCGGTGGTCTTGCCGTGGCGCGACTCAGCCCGGGAGAGGTGGCGGCCGGCGATGCCTGGGTCGGGGAGCCGATCGACGACGGAGCGAGCCTCCTCGAGCAGCGCTGAGCCGGCGGGATCGCCGTGGTCGAGGAGCGTGTCGCCGCAGACCGCGAGCACGAAGGCGAAGGCGAGCGGGGTCGACGATCGCCGGGCGCTCGCCAGCGCGTAGGCGACGTCATCGCGGACTTGGGCGGCATCGTCGCTGGTTCGAGCCCGGATGGCGAAGGCCGGCGCGATGCCGTGGTAGCCGGACAGCCCGAACCGCTCGGCGTTGTCGATCGCCGTCTGGGCTGCCCGGTGGGCGACGGCAGGCGCGCTGTGCTCGAGCTCGACCACGCTCCGGTGGACGAGGGACACGGCCTGGGCCGTTCGGCTCTGCTCGACGTCGGCTCGTGCCACCGCCAGGTCGAGGGCGGAACGCGCCTCGTCGGCCACGCCCGCCCAGGCGTGCGCAGCACCGATGGCGGTGGCCAGTTCGGGGAGGCCGTCGGCGAGCGGGCCCGCAGCCAGGGCGGTCCTCGCCTCGTCGAGCGCACCGGCCACGTCGCCCGTGGCCAGGGCGAGGTTGATGCGCAGCGACGTCGCCGCTGTTGAGCCGGCGGGGAGGAGGTCGACCACGATGTCGAGCCACCGCTCGGCCTCTGCGTAGCGACCGGCGAGGAACTCGCACCATCCGGCGAGGAAGGCGCACGCGACCTCCGTGCGGGTGACCTCACCGAGCCGATCGAGCAACCCGCGCAGGGTGTCGATCTGCCCGGCGCGCAGCAGTCGGGGTCCGTGGAGGCGCATCAGCCGGGCGGCGTCTCCGAGATCACCGGCGGCGAGGTGGTGGCTCACCGCTCGGTCGTAGTCGTTTGCGGCTTCGAACCAGGAAGCGGCCCGCCGGTGGAGCTCGGGGAGGCGCTCGGGCATGGCCGCCTGTGCCTCGAGGCGGAGCAGATCTCGCAGCAGGTGGTGGTAGCGGAACCACGTCCCGGTGCGATCGAGGGTGACGAGGAGCTGGTTCGCCCGAGCGGTCGCGCGCAGCCACTCGGCGTTGCCGCTGTCGTCGGTGACGGCGTCGACGAGATCGCCGGTGAGCTCGTCGAGGACCGAGGTCTCCAGAAGGCGTCGGTGGTCGTCCGGTTCGAGGCCCGTGAGCAGCTCGTCGCGGAGGTACTCGACGACGAGGTGGTCGTCGCCCCGGAAAGCGGCGACGAAGGCTTCGGGGTCGCCAGCGTGCTGGAGGGAGAGACCGGCGAGGACGAGGCCCGCAGCCCAGCCCTCGGTGCGGTCGCACAGGTCGGTGAGCAGATCAGGGTGGAGGGAGTGGTCGGTGCCACCGAGCAGGCCGGCCGCCTCCTCGGGAGCGAACCGGAGGTCCTCGGCGCGGATCTCCGCCACCTGTCCCCGCACGCGCAACCGCCCGATCCGAAACGGCGGATCCATGCGGGTGGCGAGCGCGATGGCGACCTGCGGCGGGCACAGGTCGATGAGGCGCTCCACGCCCCGGTGGATCCGGTCGTCGTCCACGAGGTGGTAGTCGTCGACGACGAGCAGAAGCGGATCGGGGAGCTCCGCCAGCCGGTTGATGAGGGCGGGGAGCACTGCGGCTTCGTCGCCGTTCGACCCGGCGATCACCGGTTGGAGCGCGGCGACGATGCTCGGCTGGGTGCGCCCGATGGCTTGCGCGAGGTGGGACCAGAAGCGGGCCGGGTCGGAGTCGGAGTCCTCAACCTGGAGCCAGGCCACCGCCTCGGGCCGGGTGGCCAGCCAGGCTCCCAGCAGTGTGGACTTGCCGGAGCCGGCCGGGGCGCTGACCAGCACCAGGGGAACCTGCGCGTCGACGGCGGTGTCGAGGGCGACGTCGAGCCGGGAGCGGTGGACGAGGTGCCGGGGCGGCACCGGCGGCTGGACCTTGGTGGCGGCGAGGCCCGACTCCCAGTCCTGCGTCACCTGCCTCACCCTACGGTCCGATCTCACCCGGGTGAGATGACGGGGTGGATGAGGCGGTCTCGTCCGGGTGGGGGCCATGGTGCCCCCATGCCGCAGACCACCACCTACGAGATCGTCCTGCGGGGCCGGCCCAGCGCCCGGCTCCTGCGGCCACTGCTCGACGACTTCACCTTCGACCACGGCGGCGACGGCGTCACCCGCCTCGTCGGTGAGATCGGGGATCGCTCGCACCTCCACGGCGTCCTCGCCCACCTCACGTCGGTGAACGTCGACGTGATCTCGATCGCACCCACCCACGACGACCCCGACACCCACGGAGCACAGACATGATCAACGTCACCGGACTCACCAAGCACTACGGGGAGCGGCGCGCCGTCGACGACCTCAGCTTCGAGCTGGAGGCCGGCCGGGTCACCGGCTTCGTCGGCCCCAACGGCGCCGGCAAGTCCACCACCATGCGGATGATGGTCGACCTCACCCGGCCCGACGGAGGCGAGGTCCGCTACGACGGTGCCCGCTACGCCGGCCTCGCCCACCCCGCACGCGTGGTCGGTTCGGTCCTCGATGCCCGCTTCATGCACCCGGGTCGCACGGCCCGGAACCACCTGCGGGCCACCGCCGCCCTCAGCGGCATCCCAGGCTCCCGGGTCGATGACGTGCTGGCCGACGTCGGGCTCGAGAGCGTGGCCGACGAGCGGGCGGGCGGGTTCTCGCTCGGCATGCGCCAGCGGCTCGCGCTCGCCACCGCGCTGCTGGGCGACCCCCGGGTCCTGCTGCTCGACGAGCCGTCCAATGGCCTCGACCCCGACGGCATCCGCTGGCTGCGGAACCGGCTGCGCAGCTTCGCCGACGCAGGCGGCACGGTCTTCGTGTCCAGCCACCTCATCGCCGAGCTCGCCAAGTTCGCCGACGACCTCGTCGTGGTCGGCGCCGGGCGGCTCATCGCCGCCGAGACGGTCGAGTCCGTGATGTCCCGGACCGGGATGTCACTGGAGGACAGCCTCCTCGAGATGACGACGGCATCCGCCGAGTTCGCCTCCGCATGACCACCGCCACCACCACCGCCACCACTGAGCACGAGGAACCCGCCATGACGACCACCGAGTTTCCGCCCCCCCTGACCGCCGAGGCCCTGACCGCCGCCGCCCCGGGCCTCGCCGGCCAGCTCGCTGCGGTCCTGCGCAGCGAGCGGATCAAGGCCACCACCGTGCGCACCAACAAGGTGCTCCTCGCCGTCTCGGCGATCATCGGCCTGCTCACCTCGTGGGCCACCGCCGCCTTCGTCACCGACGAGGTCCTGACCATCACCAACGTGTTCATCTTCCCGACACTGCTGACCGCAGTGCTGGCCGCCATCGCCGGCGTCCTGCTGTTCACCTCCGAGGTGCAGCACGGCACCCTGGCCGATTCCCTCACCGCCCACCCGTCGCGGTGGCCCGTCGTGGCCGCCAAGACCGTCCTTGCCACCGGCTTCGGCCTGGTGCTGGGTGCCGTCGGCATGATCACCGGCTTCCTGGGCGCTCTCGCCGGTGGCATCGAGGTCGGCAGCACGTCGGGCCTCCTCACCACCGTGCTATGGGCGCTGCTCTACACCTGGGGCTCGGCGCTGCTCGGCCTCGGGGTTGGGATGGTCGTGCGCCACAGCGCCGGCGCGGTCTCCGGTGTGCTGGTGTGGTGGCTGGTCGTCGAGGGTCTCGTCGTCCAGTTCGCCCCGGCTGAGGTCGTGCGGTTCCTGCCCTTCGATGCCGGCTTCCGCACGCTCGGGGTCGAATCGGACTTCGACTCGCCCGAGATCGTGGCATCGGCGCTGTCGAACCCGCTCTACGCATCGATCTTCTGGGGCTACGTCATCGCCGCCCTGGTCCTCGGGACGGCGCTGCTGGTGCGACGCGCCGCCGACTGAGACGACGAAGCCTCCGGCCAGACGCAAGCCCCGGTGCCGGCTCGACCGGTG
>JAFGPU010000457.1 GCA_016936035.1 Acidimicrobiales bacterium | reverse complement strand
AGGTTTCGCTTTTCGCCCATCGCGACGCGTCTGCGTGCCACGATCTGCGCCACCATCGCAACCAGGGGGAGACACATGGCTGGTATGAGAGCGCCCACACGCATCGATCGGCGCCGGTTCATCGCCGGGTCCGCCGCCGTCGCCGGTGGCGCCGCCCTCGCGGGCCCCTTCGCCGGCGTCATCGCGCGTCCCGCCGGCGCCGCGACGCCGCAACCGACCCTCGGCCCCGTGGCCGACCTGCGCGACGGCGTCGTGCGACTGTGGCTGCCCGACGGGTTCGCCTACCGCTCGTTCCACGACACCGAGAGCACCGTCACGCTCGACGACGAAACGATCCTGCCCGGCCGACACGACGGCATGGCGGCGTTCCCGGGCCCCGACGGGAACGTCGTGCTCGTACGCAACCACGAGGTCAACAACCCGGTACCCGCCTTCGGCGATGCGGGCGCGGCCTACGACGCGATGGCGGGCGGCGGCACGACCACCATCGAGACCACGCCGCACGGCGAGGTGATCCGCGCCTACACCAGCCTCAACGGCACCCAGATGAACTGCGCGGGCGGTGTCATGCCGTGGGGCAGCTGGGTCACCTGCGAGGAGACCGTCAACGGCCCCGACGTCGGCGCCGACTTCACCGGAGCGTCCAACGTGCCGCTCACCCAGCGCCACGGGTACGTGTTCGAGGTGCCGGCGGGCGGCCAGGCGTCGCGGCAGCCCATCACGGCGGCCGGGCGGTTCGCGCACGAGGCGGTGGCCTACGACCCGGCAGGCGGCGCGCTCTACATGACCGAGGACAACTTCGGATTCGCGTCGGGCTTCTACCGCTACCTGCCGGACGACGACCCGATGGCCGGTGGCAGGTTGACCGACGGCGGGCGCCTGCAGATGCTCGCCGTCGCGGGGGTGCCCGAGGCCAACCTGGCCGCCCACCAGCCCGACGGTGCCACCTACCCGGTGGTCTGGGTCGACATCGACGATCCCGATCCGACGTTCCCCCACACCCCCGGTGAGCCGGCTCCGACGACCAACAACACGGCCATTCGCTACGTCGGCGACCAGGGGCGGGCCCGAGGTGCCGCATGGTTCTCGCGCCTGGAGGGCGCCGTCTACGACCGCGGCCTCGTCTACTTCACGTCGACCCAGGGCGGGGGTCAGGCGGAGTCGGGGCCCGGGCCGGTCGGCGACGGCTTCGGCAACGGCAGCGGCCAGGTGTGGGCGTACGACCCGGCGTCCGAGCGCCTGCGACTCGTCTTCCAGTCCCCAGGCCCCGACGTGCTCGACCTGCCCGACAACGTCACGACCAGCAGGCGGGGCACCCTCGTGCTGTGCGAGGACAGCAGCGGTGACAACTACGTGCGGGGCCTGTCCCGCCACGGTCAGCTGTGGGACATCGCCCTCAACCGGTTGCCCGGTCGCTTCGGCGACGAGTTCGCCGGCGCCACGTTCAGCCCTGACGGCCGCACGCTGTTCGTCAACATCCAGTCGGGTCGCGGCATGACCATCGCGATCTGGGGCCCGTGGGGGCGCATCGGCGTGTGACCCGGCGTGGCGTCCGCCGCCTGCAGGGGCGGGCCAGCGGACGGCGAAAGGGGGGACGGCGGCCGAGAACTTCTGCATGCCGGGGCCGCCAGCGGGTACGCACCTGTCATGACCGACGCTGCGTCGTCCTCGTACCTCCGTGACGAGGGGCGCAACCGCGGGCGGGGTGCGACGACCCCGCTGCAGGTGCCGCCGCGGGGGTGGAAGGACGTGGCCGTCCGGGTCAAGGAGCAGTTCAAGCTCGACGCCGTGCCGCTGCTGGCCGCCGGCGTGGCGTTCTTCGCCCTCTTGGCGCTCGTCCCCGCCCTGGTCGCCCTGGTGTCGGTCTACGGGCTCGTCGCCGACCCCGCCGACATCGAGCGCAACATCGACGACGCGCTCAGCGCCGCGCCCACCGAGGTGCGCGAGCTCGTGAGCTCGCAGCTGTCGTCGATCGTCGAGAGCGAGCCGTCGGGCCTGCAGCTCGGCGTGGTCGTCGGCCTGGTCGTCGCCCTGTGGTCGGCGTCGAGCGGCATGAAGCACCTGATGGGCGCGATCAACCTGGCCTACGACGAGACCGAGGGCCGCGGCTTTCTCAGGCTGCGGGGCATGGCGCTGGCGCTGACGGTCGGGGCCATCGTGGTCGCGGCGGTGGCCGTGGCCGGCCTGCTCGTGCTGCCCAACGCGCTCGACAGCAGCGGCGCCGAGGGCGCGCTCCGGATCGTGCTGCTCGTGGTCCGCTGGCCGCTCCTGGCCGTGGTCGCGCTGGCGGCGCTCGCCGCCCTCTACCGGTGGGCCCCCGACCGCGAGCACGCCCGCTGGCAGTGGGTGTCGGTCGGCGCGCTGGTGGCCACCGTCGTGTGGCTCGTGGCCTCGGTGGCGTTCTCGATCTACACGGCCAACTTCGGCAGCTACAACGAGACCTACGGTGCGCTCGGCGCGGTCGTCGTCGTCATGCTCTGGTTGTTCATCTCCGCGTACGCCGTCATCGCCGGCGCCGAGGTCAACGCGGAGCTCGAGCGGCAGACAGCCCGCGACACGACCACCGGGTCGGCCCAGCCCCTCGGCGAGCGCGACGCGTACGCCGCCGACACGGTGGGGCCGTCGACCGCGAAGAAGCGGTCGTAGCGCCACCGGCCGGGCGCCGAGCCCATCTCGGGAACCCACGCGCGGTCCCCGGCCGGACGCCGGGCTCGCGTCGGACGCACTCCTGCGTTCCCCGAAGGGGCGCCGAGCGTGACGCCGTTCCGGTACCGTGCCGCTCCATGGCGCTGGCAGACCGGGACCGCACGTCCACGGCCGAGGCCGCGCCCCGCCCCGTGGGGTACCGGGCGCCCGATCCCGACCGGGTGCGGCGGACCGCCGACGCGCTGCTCGACGTCGCGCTCGAACCGATCGTGGACCTGGTCGTGACCACGGACGACGAGGGCTACGACGTGCGGGCCGTCGACGGCCGGGTGCGCTTCCGCCGCGAGGCCGACACGAGCGGGGCGGCGGCCGGTGGCACCGGCTGGCGGTTCGTCGAGACTCGGGTCGAGGGGCGCAACCCGCTGGCCGACACGGCCACCGACCGGTTCGCCTCGCTGGCCGACGAGATCGACAACCGGTGGCCGGCGCGCACCGAGCAGTCGTACCCCCACGCGCACGAGCACATCGCCCAGCTGTTCGACCACCCGGCGGCGCCCGACCTGGTGTGCCTGCACACCGCCGCCCACAACTGGGAGGACCACGGCGGCGAGCGCGGCGAGCACGGGTCCCTCGGCATCGTGCAGGTGCGGGCGCCGTTCGTGCTCGCCGGCGCCGGGGTGCGCGACCAGGGGCTCATCCCCCGGTCGTGCCGGCTCGTCGACGTCGCCCCCACGGTGCTGGCGCTGCTCGGCGCCGAGCCCACGCTGCGGGGCACGGGGCCGACGGGGGCGCCGCTCGACGACGCCCTGGTCGCCCGCCAGGACGGCCGGGTGCTGACCGAGCTGCTCGACCCGGGCGTTCGTCGCCCCGACCACGTCATCGGCTTCCTGTGGGACGGCACCAACGCCAACGTGCTCTACGACATGCTGGCCGCCGGCGAGGTGCCCCACCTGGCTCGCCTGCTCGCCATGGGCACCGGCATGGGTCACGGGGCCATGGCGTCGCTGCCGTCGGTGACGCTGGCCAACCACACCACCATCCTCACCGGCGCCCACCCGGGCCATCACGGGGTCCTCCACAACGCCTGGTACGACCGGTCCACCGGCCAGCAGGTGGTCACCAACTCGCCGGTCACGTGGCCGTGGTCGATGCAGACCCTGTCGCCGCAGGTCGAGACCATCCACCAGGCGGTGCACCGGGCGTTCCCGGGGGCGCGCACGGTGTCGATCAACGAGCCGTGCGACGTCGGGGCGGACTACTCGACGTTCGAGGTGCTGCGCACCGGCGGCGACCTGGGCCGGCCCCCGCGGGCCGAGGACCTGCCGTTCGCCACCGAGCGCTTCGTGCGCCCCGAGAAGTCCTACGAGGTGGCGTCGCGCATCGACCACACCGGCATGGTCCAGGCGCTCGACGTCTGGGACGGGGCTCGCGACGGCCGATCGGCCGACGGGGCGCCGCTGCCCCGGTTCACGTTCGTGAACTTCACCCTGACCGACGCCGCCTTCCACCAAAGCGGGCCCTACGCCGACATCGCCCGGGCCAGCATCCACGACAGCGACGCCCGGCTCGGCCAGGTGCTCGACGCCGTCGAGCGTTCGGGCGCCTGGGACCGCACGGCGTTCTTCCTCGTCGCCGACCACGGCATGGAGGACAGCAACCCCGAGGTCACCGGCGACTGGGCCCCGGCCCTGGCCTCGACCGGCATCCCCCACCGCGACGAGGCCTACGGCTTCATCTACGTCGACGTGTGAGCACGTCGCAGCCCCCGGACGCCCCGGCGCCGGCGACCACCGGCGCGGCAGTGCGATGAGTTCGCGCCGCGCCCGGGGTCGTACCGGCATGCAACCGGCGCAGGTGTCCGATCGTGACCCGGGCGCGTCCGGACCCGCACCGGGTGAGGGCGACGTCGACCCGCTCGTGGCGGCGGCGGTCGGCGGTGACGAGACGGCGTTCGCCGCGCTCGTGGGTCGCCACGAGCGCGAGCTGCACGTGCACTGCTACCGCATCCTCGGCTCGTACGAGGAGGCCGAGGACATGGTGCAGGAGACCTTCCTGCGGGCCTGGCGCAAGCGCGACAGCTTCTCGGGAGGGCCGCTGTTCCGGGCGTGGCTGTACCGCATCGCCACCAACGCCTGCCTCGACGCCCTGCGGCGCAGCGCCCGTCGGGTTCCCGTCGCCGCCGGTCACGACGAGATCCCGTGGCTGCAGCCCTACCCCGACCGGTTGCTCGACCAGGTGGCGTCGGACGACGACGAGCCGGACGCGGCGGTCGTCACCCGCGAGACGATCGAGCTCGCCTTGATCGCCGCCCTGCAGGTGCTCCCGCCCCGGCAGCGGGTGGCCCTCATCGCCCGCGACCTGCTCGGCTGGTCGGCCGCCGACACCGCGTCGCTGCTCGGCGCATCCGTCGCCGCCACCAACAGCGCCCTGCAGCGCGCCCGGGCGACGATGCAGGCCCGCCTGCCCTCGGGGCGCCTCGAGTGGCGCACCGCCGAGGCGACCGAGGCCGAGCGCGACCTGCTGGCGCGCTTCATCGAGTCGCACGAGCGGGGAGACACGGCCGCGGCTTTGGCGATGGTGCGCGACGACATCCGCATCACCATGCCGCCGCACCCGATGGTGTACCAGGGGATCGACGAGCTGCAGACCCTGCTCGCCCAGGCCTTCGGCGAGGACCAGCCGGGCGAGTGGCGCCTGGTGCCCACCCGCGCCAACCGCCAGCCGACCGCCGCCAGCTACCTGCGGCAGTGGGACGACACCGAGTTCCGGGCGTTCAAGTTCGACGTGCTGCGCATCGAGGGCGGCACCGTGGCCGAGATCACCACCTTCGGTGCCGAGCTGTTCCCGGCGTTCGGCCTGCCGACCACGCTCGGTCGATCGTGATCACCGGTCCGTCAGCCGGCGCGCTCGCGCCTCGAGGTGGCGCTGCTCGGGCAGGCTGGTCGTGCGGCGGGCCGCGTCCCGGTAGCCGGCCACCGCCGCCTCGGTGTCGCCCGCCATCTCGAGCAGGTGGGCGCGGACCGACACCAGGCGGTGGCTGCCGGCCATCCGGTCGTCGGCATCGAGCTCGGCGAGCAGGTCGAGACCGGCCTGCGGTCCCCGCACCATCGCCACCGCGACCGCCCGGTTCAGCGTGACCACGGGGCTCGGTGCCACCTTGTCGAGCAGGTCGTACAGCCCCAGGATCTGGGGCCAGTCGGTGTCCTCGGCCCGAGACGCCTCGTCGTGCACCGCGGCGATGGCTGCCTGCAGCTGGTACGGCCCGAGTCGCGTCGTCGCCAGCGCCCGGGTGATCACCTCGACCCCCTCGGCGATCGACCGCCGGTCCCACAGCGAGCGGTCCTGCTCGGCGAGCGGAATCAGCTCGCCGGTGGGGCCCGTGCGGGCCGGGCGGCGAGCGTCGGAGAGCAGCATGAGCGCCAGCAGGCCCGCCACCTCGCCGTCGTCGGGCAGCTGCCGGTGCACGGCGCGGGTCAGCCGGATGGCCTCCGCCGTCAGGTCGCTGCGCTGGAGCTCGGGACCCGACGAGGTCGTGTAGCCCTCGTTGAAGATGAGGTAGAGCACGTGGAGCACCACCCGCAGCCGGGCGTCGCGCTCGGACTCGGGGGGCATCTCGAACGTGGTGCCGGCCGCCTTGATGCGCTGCTTGGCCCGGCTGATGCGCTGGGCCATGGTCGCCTCGGGGACGAGGAACGCGCGGGCGATCTCGGCGGTGGTGAGGCCGCCCACCGCGCGCAGCGTCAGCGCCACCTGCGAGGCCGGGGTCAGGGCCGGGTGGCAGCACAGGAACAGCAGGGTCAGCGTGTCGTCGCGGTCGACCGGGGCGGCGGCGTCGGGCCCGGCCGCCAGCAGCTCGTCGGCCGGCTCCCGGGCGGCCGTGACGTCCTCGCGCCGCCGCCGGGACTCGTCGCTGCGGAGCTGATCGGTGAGACGGCGCGAGGCCACCGTGACGAGCCACGCCCGGGGGTTGGCCGGACGTCCCTGCTCGGGCCACTGCAGGGCGGCGGCCAGCAGCGCCTCCTGCACGGCGTCCTCGCAGGCGTCGAAGTGCCCGTAGCGCCGCACCAGCGCGCCGAGGACCTGCGGCGCGAGCTCACGCAGCAGGTCCTCGACGCGAGGGCTCGGCCTCACACCTCGGGCGCGGCCTCGGCCATGAGGGGCCGCACCTCCACCGAGCCGAACCGGGCAAAGGGCACCCGGGCGGCGATCTCGAGAGCCCGCTCCTCGCTCTCGCAGTCGATGATGTCGAAGCTCCCGAGGTACTCCTTGGCCTCGATGTAGGGGCCGTCGGTCACGACCGGCGCCCCGTCCTGCAGCCGCACGGTCTTCGCGTTCACCTGGTCGGCGACGCCCCAGGCCCCGACGAACTCACCCGACTCGCGCAGCTCCTGCTGGAGAGCGTCGGTCTGGCGGATCACCTCGGCGAGCTCCTCCTGGGGGAAGGAGTTCCACAGCTCCTCGTTGCCGTAGATCAGCAGCATGTACTTCATCGATCGCTCCTTGTCGGTCCGGGCGCCCGGTGCGGCGCCTCGACCAGATGTCGGATCAGCCGACGCATCCTCGACATTCTGGTCACAGGGAAGAGCGCCGCCGGTCAGTGGTGCGAGATGGGCACCCGGCTCGGCGCATCCCGGACGGGTGAACGCCCCGCCAGGGGACCACCACCGGCTGCCGCCCCGCAACTCTCTCGCTCGCCCGGCGGAGCACTCCTACCCTTCGCCCCGTGCCGACCCCCACCTCGCCTGCCGGGACCGACCCCGAGTCGCCCGCCCCGCCACCGTCCGTCCGCGCCACCGTGCGCCGCGTCCCCGAGCGCGGGTCGTACGACCGGGCGGCCGCCCACGCCATCCTCGACGAGGGCATGGTGGCGCACGTCGGCATGGCGACCGCCGACGGGCCGGTGGTCATCCCCATGCTCTACGGGCGCAACGGCGACCGGCTGCTGCTGCACGGCTCGGCGGCCAGCCGGCTGATCCGCGGGGCCGCCAAGGGCGCCGAGCTGTGCGTCACGGTCACGCTGGTGGACGGTCTCGTGCTGGCTCGCTCGGCGTTCCACCACTCGATGAACTACCGCTCGGTGGTGGTGTTCGGCCGTGCGGTCGCCGTCGACGACCTGGCCGATCGGCGGGCGGCGCTCGACCTGCTGGTCGACCACATCCTGCCGGGCCGGTCCGTCGACGTGCGGCCACCCGACGAGCGCGAGCTTCGGGCCACCCTCGTGCTGTCTCTGCCCCTGGACGAGTGCTCGGTCAAGGTGCGCACCGGCGGGCCCGAGGACGAGCCCCGCGACATGGACCTGCCCGTCTGGGCCGGTGTCGTCCCGCTCGCGACGGTCGCGGGCGCGCCCGTGGCCGCCGACGACCTGCGGGGCCGCCCCGAGGTCCCCGCCTACGCGTCCGCGTACGCCCGTCCCTGACACGCGGGGACGGGACGCGCCGGTCAGGTGCGGTTGCTGGCCACGCCGCAGGTCAGGCCCCGGCGGATGCACAGGTCGACCTCGGTGCGCAGCTTGTCCTCGTCCCAGGCGTTGAAGAAGTCGGCGTGGCCGGTGAGCAGCGACCCCGAGGCCAGGCTCAGGTCGTGGCCCGCGCCCGTGATCGGGTACGAGATGGTGAGCAGCAGCTGGGGCATCGGCACGGGGTGCGAGTCGGGACAGGCACCCTCGTCGCTGCGGGCGGTGTGCGCCACGTGGTCGGGGCTGTCGAGCCGCTCGCCGTCCCAGCAGTCGGGGAAGCTCACCGCCATGCGCAGCGGGCGCCCGTCCGGGCAGGTGGGCGGCGTGGCCTCGCGCACCGAGCCGGTGCCGCACGACCAGGCGACGACGTCAAGCGACTGCGGCCGCGCCGCCACCTGGTCGCCGCCCAGCATCTTCAGGCCGTACGGGTAGGGCTCGACGGTGGCCGGGTCGATGCCCACCCCGGGCCGGTAGTAGGCCACGGCGTGGGTGGGCTCGACGACGCGACCGTGGTCGAGCAGCGCCGGCGCCCAGTACGAGGCCAGGTCGAGCTGCTGGTCGCAGGTGGTTCCGCCGGCGGCGAGGGTGTCGACGGTCGAGTCCGCGTCGGTGGTGGTGTTGCCGAAGAAGACGTGCTGGTGCGAGCGGCCGCTGTGGCCGGGGTGGACGATCGGGTCGTCGGGGCCCGCGTGGCTGAACCCGCACTCGACGACGAACTGGGGCACCCGCCCCTGGGGCCCCGGCTCGGTGGGCGACAGGCGGACCGGGGAGACGGCGGGGACGTCGCCGTCCGAGGCGGCATCGTCGGATCCGGCGCCCCCGCACCCGGCCGCCACCGCAGCGATCGTCACGGCGGCGACCAGCAGGGACGCGAGCCGGGCTCGGCCAACGCACCGCTGGCGGCGATGCGGGGCGCCGGCACCGCTCCGGTCCGGCGGCCCCGCAGTCGACCCACCCAGCGTCACGACGGCATGTCCGGCACCTCGATGGCATCGACGTCGACGGTGGGCGGCACGCCGCGGGCCGGGTTCGCAGGCGCCGTGTCGGCGTCGGGCATGTTCTCCTGCGGATCGGGCACCGGCGACGTCTTGTAGTCGCCCGAGGGCGGCTTCTCGGCGAGGAAGGGCCCGAAGTCGAGCGCTCCGGTGGACCAGTCGCCGTCGCTGCCCTCGCCGTCGCACGGCGCCAGCGCCTCGAGATCGGCCGGCGCGCTGGTGGCGTGGTCGTTGTCGGAGAAGCAGTTCTCCATGCCGGAGACGTCCTCGAGCGACCCGACGGCGATGTCGGCCAGGCGCGAGTCCTCGACGACGTTGCCGACCACGCTGTTGCCCCGCGGGTTCCACAGCACGGACTCGGGGATGTCGGCGGGATCGGCCGTGGGCTCGCCCTGGGCCTCGCTGCACGGCTGGTCGTCGTCCTCGGGCGGCGGCACCACGTCGTTGGCGTCGCTCTCGGGGAAGGGGACGAGCCCGATGCCGGTGAGGTCGTGGTCCCACACGCGGTTGCGTTCGATGATGTTGCCGACCCCGCCGGCGACGAGGATGCCGTTGCCCTGGGCGTCGTAGGCCACGTCGATGGCGGGCGAGTCGGACTGGTTGTTGTCGTACACCAGGTTGCCGACGATGGTCGTCTCGCGCTCGGGGTAGCAGAGCTCGTAGCTGCCCGAGTTGGGCACGACACCCGCCCGGTTGTTGCGGAACGTCGAGTTGACGATGAGCAGGTTGCCGCCGGAGTTGGTGCCGGAGTAGCCGAGCCCGTTGAACTCGGACACGACGTCGTCGATGACGGCGTCGCACGGGAAGCACTGCCCGATGTAGAAGCCGGCGTCGGGGCTGCCCGAGGCGTAGCTGTGCTCGAGCAGTCCCTTGGTCGAGTCGAACGCGTAGACGCCGTAGTCGCCGGTGCGGTAGGCGGTCAGGTACGAGCCCCGGTACCCGTCCACCCCCGTCCAGAAGAACCCGTTGTTGGTGTAGTTGCGGGCGGTCATGTTCTCGATGGCCACGCCGTCGGCGCCGAGCACCCGGATGCCGTTGTCGAGCTCGAACTCGCCGTCGAGGATGACCTCGTTGCGGTCGAGGCCCCGGATGGTGAGGTCGTCGGTCTCGACGTTCACCGCCTCGGTGTAGGTGCCGGGGGCGACGAGGATCAGGTCGCCGGGAGCGGCGGCATCGACCGCCGCCTGGATGGTGTCGTGGTCATCGGGGACGTGGAGCGTGACGCCCTCGTTCTCCGCGGCCTCGTCGTCGGCGGCGCCGTCGTCGTCGGATCCGCAGGCGGCTGCGAGCACGAGCACGCTCGCGAGCAGTAGGGCGAGTAGGCGTCGTGCGGTCGTCATCGGGTGCCCCCCAGGAGTGGTGCTGGTGTCGGTGGTGTGCTTGTAGCAGAGAGTCGCCGGGCCTGCCGGACGGCTGTGGTGCGGCCGGGTCGCGGGTGTGCGCCCTGCGGGCGGCGGCGGTCAGTCCTCGGCGACGACGACCGTGCCGATCATGCCGGCCGTCTTCGTGCCGTGGATCGAGCAGTAGTAGTCGTAGACGCCCGGCTCGTCGAAGGTGTACGAGTACTCGTCGCCCGGCTGGAACCCGTCGACCTCGACGCCCCAGGCGTCGCCCTCGGCCGGCAGCACGTCGTGGTCGTTGCGGCCGTCGTTGCTCCAGGTCACGGTGGTGCCGGGCGCCACCTGCACGTTCTCGGGCCGGAAGGTGTTGTCGATGGCGGCGACCGCCACGTCGTCGCCGTCGAGCACCACCACGTCGTCGGGCACCTCGGCCGTGCCGCCGTCGCCGGAGCCGGACAGGTCGCCGGCGTCGCCGTCGTCGTCGCCGCAGGCGGCGACTCCAGCGAGCGCGAGCAGGACGGTCAGCGAGGACAGGACGGTGCGACGGCGGGTCATGGGCAGAGGCTAGGCCTGGCCTTATGGCGTAAGGCAACACTGTCGAATCGCCGGGGCGCCCGCCGTTGCGGGATCGGGCGCCCGGCGGTGCCACCCTGCGCCGTCGCGACGTCGCGCCGTGCGCTCACGGTCCCGCCGCCGCGGCCAGGTACGCGGGCCGCTCGTTGCCGCCGTGCACCCGCAGGGCGGCCCCGCTGACGTAGGCCGCCAGCGGTGACGAGAGGAACAGGCAGGCGCCGGCGACGTCGTCGGGAGTCCCGAGGCGGCCGGCGGGCACCGTCGCCGCCACCCGCGCCTGGGCGGTGGCGTCGCCGTAGAACAGGTGGGCCTGCTCGGTGGCGATCATGCCGGCCACGACGGCGTTGACCCGCACCTTGGGCGCCCACTCGACGGCGAGCGTCTCGGTGAGGTTGAGCAGCCCGGCCTTGGCCGCCCCGTAGGCCGCGGTGCCCGGCGACGGCCGGACCCCCGACACGCTGGCGATGTTCACGATCGACCCGCCGTCGTCCTGGTTCTGCATGACGGCGTTGGCCGCCTGGCCGACGGTGAACGGCGCGATCAGGTTGAGGGCGATGATCTTCTCGTTGAACCGGGGAGACGCCGTGGCCGAGTCGGCCCACGGGGCGCCGCCCGCGTTGTTGACGACGACGTCGAGCCGACCGAACCGGTCGACGATGCCGTCGACCAGCGCCGTCACCTGGTCGGGCTCGCGCACGTCGCACGCCAGGAAGGTCGGCGCCGCGGCCGGGGGCTCGCCCTCGGGGGCGTGCCGGCCGCACACGACGACCGTTGCGCCCGCGGCGTCGTAGCGGGCGGCGATGCCCCGGCCGACGCCCTTGGTGCCGCCGGTGACGAGCACGACCTTGCCCGTGTGGTCGAGACTGTTGCTGTCGAGTGGGTTGTTCACCGTGCCTCCCTCGGCCTACCTTGCCACAGCGACCTGACGTTCCGTCAGAAACGCGGGCCGGAGGGCACCCGGCCCACCGACGAGGGGTAGGACCATGCCCATCACCACCAGCATCGACGATCGCGGCATCGCCGAGGTCGTCATGGACAACCCCCCGGTCAACGCCCTGACCGTCGCCGGGTGGTTCGAGCTGGCCACCACCGTCCGGGACCTGGGCGCCGACGACGCCGTGCGGGTGGTGGTGCTGCGGGCCGAGGGCCGCGGCTTCAACGCCGGGGTCGACATCAAGGAGATGCAGGCCACCGAGGGCTTCGACGCCCTCGTCGGCGCCAACCGCGGCTGCTACGCCGCGTTCGCCGCCATCTACGACTGCGCCGTGCCGGTGATCGCCGCCGTCAACGGCCACTGCCTCGGCGGCGGCATCGGGCTGGTCGGCAACGCCGACATCATCGTCGCGTCGGACGACGCCACCTTCGGGCTGCCCGAGGTCGACCGGGGTGCGCTCGGGGCCGCCACCCACCTGTCCCGCCTCGTCCCCCAGCACAGGATGCGGGCGATGGTCTACACGTCCGCCACCGCCACGGCCGCCGAGCT
>JAFGPU010000456.1 GCA_016936035.1 Acidimicrobiales bacterium | reverse complement strand
GCGTCGACACGGTCCGGGCGTCCACCGGCCACGGCGTGACCGTGCTGCGCATGGGCACCCTGTCCAAGGCGCTGGGGTCGCTCGGCGGCTTCGTCGCCGGTCCCCGGCGCTACATCGACCTGCTCCGCAACCGGGCCCGGCCGTTCATCTTCACGACCGCGCCGACGCCCGCCGACGTGGCGGCCGCGCTGGCGGCCGTGCGCGTCGTGCGCTCCGGCGAGGGCGAGACGCTCGTGGCCCGGCTGCGTCGCCACGTCGACCGCCTGCTCCCCGGGCATCCCACGCCCATCGTGCCCGTGGTGCTGGGCGACGAGGCGGTCGCCATGGCGGCAGCCACCGACCTGCTCGAGCGGGGCCTGTTGGTGCCGGCCATCCGACCGCCGACCGTGCCCGAGGGCACCTCTCGCCTGCGCGTCGCGCTGTCGGCCGCGCACACCGACGACCAGGTCGACCGCCTCGTCGCTGCGCTGGCCGACCTCGCGGGGCTCGGGCGCGGAGCCGAGCCGCGCCCTCCGGACGGACAGCACGGTGACCAACCGTCCTGAGCGCCTCGTGCTGGTGGCGGGCACGGGCACCGAGGTGGGCAAGACCTGGGTGGCGTGCCGGCTCGCCCGGGCGCTGCGCCGGCGGGGCCTGCTCGTCGCCGCCCGCAAGCCCGTCCAGTCCTACGACCCCGGCGACGACCCGACCGAGACCGACGCCGCGCTGCTGGCCCACGCCACCGGTGACCACCCGGCGGTCGTGTGCCCCCAGAACCGGTGGTACGGGGTGGCGATGGCGCCGCCGATGGCGGCCGAGGTGCTGGGCCGACCGCCGTTCACCGTGGCCGACCTGGTGCGGGAGCTGGCGTGGCCGCCCGCCGTGGGGGTGGGCCTGGTCGAGGCGGCCGGCGGCGTGCGGTCGCCGATCGCCGCGGACGGCGACACCGTCGCCCTGGCCCACGAGCTGCACCCCGAGCGGGTGGTGCTGGTGGCCGACGCCGGGCTCGGGACGATCAACGGCGTGCGCCTCGCGGCCGCGGCGCTGGCCCGGTGGCCGGTGACGGTGGTGCTCAACCGCTTCGACGGGGCCGACGAGCTGCACCGGCGCAACCTCGGCTGGCTGCGGCAGCGCGACGGCTACGACGTGGTCACCGAGCCGGACGACCTCGTCGCCCCGATCGTCGGCTGGCCGTCGTAGCCGGCCTTCCGGCCCACCGGCCCGCTGGCCGTCGTCGCCGACCCAACGGCCCACCGGCCCACCGTTCGACCGGTCCGCTGGCCCACCGGCCCCGCCGGCGCGCCGGCCCACCTGCCGGTCGCCCCCGAAGCCGCGATCAGCCCCCGCGACCGGCGCGGGCGATCGCCCGGGCCGCCTCGCGGGCGGCGTCGCGCTCGGCCAGCACCTGGCGCTTGTCGTAGGTCTTGCGGCCGCGAGCCAGGGCCAGCTCGACCTTGGCCCGACCGTCCTTGAAGTAGAGCGACAGCGGGATGAGCGACAGGTGCTGCTCGTCGACGATCTGGCGCAGGCGGTCGATCTCGGAGCGGTGCATCAGCAGCTTGCGTCGCCGCTCGGGCTCGTGCCCCGAGTGCTGCTGCGCGTGCTCGTAGACGCCGATGTGCATCGACACCAGCCAGGCCTCGCCGTCGTCGATGCGAGCGAACGCGTCGCCGAGCTGCACGTGCGCCTCGCGCAGCGACTTCACCTCGCTGCCACGCAGCACGAGGCCGGCCTCGACGGTCTCGAGGATCTCGTAGTTGCGGCGCGCCCGGCGGTTGGCGGCGATGAGCTTGGTTCCCGACGGGGCGTCGGAGCGGGGTTTGGAGCGGGCCATAGGGGGACGGATCAGGGTACCCCCGCGGCGCGGCGGTAGCCTGCGCGTTCGTGCTGTCGGTGACCGAGGACGTGTGGCATCAGATGGTCGGGCACGCCTACGGGGGCCTGCCCGACGAGGCCTGCGGGCTGTTCGCCGGCGACCCCGACACGGGCCGGGCCAGCGTGTTCTACCCCTGCCGCAACGCCGCCGAGTCGAGCCGCGTCTACACGGTCGACCCCCGCGACCACCTGCGGGCCGACCGGGACGCCGAGGGCCGCGGGCTCGAGATCATCGGCGTGGTGCACAGCCACACCCACACCGAGGCCTACCCATCGCCCACGGACGTGGCCCAGGCGCCCGACCCGTCCTGGCACTACGCGATCGTGTCGCTGAAGCGCGAGTCGGCGGTGCTGCGGTCGTACCGCATCGTGGACGGCGAGGTCGCCGAGGAGGCGGTTCGGCTCGACGGTCGGTAGCATTGTCGACTGGACCACTCGTATTTCGGATGTGGCCCCGACGATCGCACGCGAACCCGGGACGTCCGTCACATGGCTGTCTACTCCTCGATCCTCGACCTCATCGGCAACACGCCGATGGTCGACGTCAGCGCCCTCAGTCCCAACCCCGCCGTCCGCATCGTGGCGAAGCTCGAGGGGCAGAATCCCGCGGGCTCGATCAAGGACCGCATCGCCTGGTCGATGGTGCAGGAGGCCGAGGCCGACGGCACGCTCACCCCCGGCCGCACCATCGTCGAGCCGTCGTCCGGCAACACCGGCATCGCGCTGTCGATGATCGCCCGCATCCGCGGCTACCCGATCAAGATCGTGATGCCCGAGAACGTGTCGGTCGAGCGGCGCCAGGCACTCGAGGTGTGGGGCGCCGAGATCATCGTCACGCCGGGCGCCGAGGGCTCGAACGGCGCGGTGCGCCACGCCCACGCGCTGGCCGACGAGCACCCCGACTGGGCGTTCCTCTACCAGTACGCCAACGAGGCCAACCCCCGCGCCCACTACGAGGGCACCGGGCCGGAGATCTGGCGCGACTGCCCCGAGATCACCCACTTCGTCGCCGGGCTGGGCACCACCGGCACGCTCATGGGCGTGGGCCGGTTCCTCAAGGAGCGCAACCCCGACATCAAGGTGGTCGCGGTCGAACCGCCGCTGGGCGAGCGGGTCGAGGGCCTGCGCAACCTCGACGAGGGCTACATCCCGCCGGTGTACGACAAGTGGGGTGGCCAGGACCTGCTCGATCGCAAGCGCATCGTGCGACCGCGCGAGTCCATCGAGTGGACCCGGCGGCTCACCGACGTGGGTGTCTTCTCCGGCATCTCCGGTGGCGCCGCGCTCGCCGGGGCGGTGAAGGTGGCGGGCGAGATCGACTCGGGCACGATCGTGGTGATCCTGGCCGACGGCGGTTGGAAGTACCTGTCGACCGGCGCCTGGACGGG
>JAFGPU010000455.1 GCA_016936035.1 Acidimicrobiales bacterium | reverse complement strand
TGGTGCTCATGGCCGACCTGTGCCTCGACGAGTACACCGACCACGGCCATTGCGGGCTCGTCGACGACAGGGGCTGCGTCGACAACGACGCCACCATCGACCTGTACGCCCAGGTGGCCCAGGCCCAGGCGGCGGCGGGTGCCGACGTGGTCGCTCCCAGCGGCATGATGGACGGCCAGGTCGCCGCCATCCGCGACGCCCTCGACGAGGACGACCGCCCCGGGGTCGCCATCCTGGCCTACGGCGCCAAGTACGCGTCGGCCCTGTACGGCCCGTTCCGCGACGCCGTCGACGTCGCCATCGCGGGAGGCGGCGACCGCAAGGGCTACCAGCAGGACCCGCGCAACGCCCGCGAGGCCCTCGAGGAGATCAGGGCCGACCTGGCCGAGGGCGCCGACATGGTCATGGTCAAGCCGGCACTGGCCTACCTCGACATCCTGGCGACGGTCCGATCCGAGGTCGACGTGCCGTTGGCCGCCTACCACGTGTCGGGCGAGTACGCGATGGTCAAGGCCGCCGCCGAGAAGGGGTGGATCGACGGCCCTGCGGTCATGGTCGAGCACCTGACGGCCATCCGCCGGGCCGGTGCCGACATGATCCTCACCTACGCGGCCCGGGACGTCGTCGACCGCCTGCGCTGAGCAGCCTGCGCCGGGCACCGCGCGCGAGCTAGCGGCGGGCCTTCCAGGTGAGCTCGACGACGACCGGTGGGTGGTCGCTCAGGTCGTCGCCGTCGGGGGCGGTGAACCGCTCCCGCGGCATGTCGTGCGAGGTGGCGGCCAGCTTCACGCCGCTGCCGCTGCGGTAGGCGATCTTGTCGATCGACCCTGGTTCGGCGCATCGGGTCGCAGCGGTGCAGGCGTCCGCCAGGTCGGTCCGCTCGAGGAACGACTCCCAGATCTCCGTGTCGGCCCCGCGCTCGGCGTCCGGGTGGCTGTCGTCGGTGTGCAGGTTGGTGTCGCCGCCGATGATCACCGCCCGGCCCGCGCTGTGGTCCTCGATGAACGTGGCGAGCTCGTCGAAGTCCTGCGCCTGGAGTCGCTGGTCCTCGTCGGTGCCCCCGGCCTCGGCGTGCAGGGTGTAGAGGTCGACCTCGACGCCGTCGGCGAGCGTGAGCGTGACCATGGCGAAGCCCTTCATCGCCAGGCAGTCGGCCGCGCCGCCGTCGCTGGTGTCGAAGCCGCCGAAGCAGCCCGTCCACGGCACGCGGGTGTTGCCGGTGAACGGGAGGCGGGACAGCACGCCCAGGCCGTCGCCGATCTGCAGGGGACGGCTGTCGGGGTCGAGCCCGACGGCCTCCGGGCCGGGGTGCGGCTCGCTGCGGTACTCGTGGGTGGCCTCGGCCCGGAGGCGCTCGTGGTAGTGCACGAAGTCGAGCGTGCCGGCGACGCCCTGCCACCAGTCGAAGTCCTCCTGGGTGAGGACGATGTCGTACTCGTTCAGCAGCGGGCTGATGAGGGGGATGTGCTCCTCGGGGTTCTCGGTGGAGATCTCCTGGGGCAGCCCGGCCACGTTGTAGGTGAGCACGCTGACCTCGCCGCGGGGCAGCGGGCCGCGACCGCCGCCGCCGCTGCCGCCGCCGGGCGTCGTGCACGCCGCCGCGGTCGCGAGCACCACGGCGACGGCGCCGCCGACGAGCGCCCGCCGGGCGCGACCGGATGTGTCTCCTCGTTCCCCCATGGCGACGACCTTACGGCGTCGTCGCGAGCGGTGCGCCGCCGGCGTTGCCCGGCCCCGGCCGGCGCTCCCTAGGCTCTGCCCGTGACCACCAACGACGAGCTCTTCGCACGCGCCCGACAGGTCATCCCCGGCGGGGTCAACAGCCCGGTGCGGGCGTTCGGCTCGGTGGGTGGCACCCCGTACTTCGTCGCCCGCGGCGAGGGGGCGCACGTGTGGGACGCCGAGGGGACGCGCTACGTCGACCTCGTGCAGTCCTACGGTGCGATCATCGCCGGTCACGCGCACCCGGCCATCGTCGAGGCGGTGCAGCGGGCCGCCGTCGACGGCACCAGCTACGGCGCGCCCACCGAGCGCGAGGTCGTGCTGGCGGAAGAGATCTGCGCCCGGGTGCCGTCGTGCCAGATGGTGCGCCTGGTGTCGAGCGGCACCGAGGCGACGATGTCGGCCATCCGGGTGGCGCGGGGCTTCACCGGGCGGCCCAAGGTGGTGAAGTTCGCCGGCAACTACCACGGTCACGGCGACCTGCTGCTGGCCGAGGCGGGCAGCGGCCTGGCCGCCCTCGGCCTGCCGGGCTCTGCGGGGGTCACCGAGGCGGCGGTGCACGACACCGTCGTGGTGCCCTACAACCAGGTGCCGCAGCTCGACGAGCAGACCGCCTGCGTCATCGTCGAGCCCATCGCCGCCAACATGGGCCTGGTGCCGCCCGACATCGACTTCCTGCACGGGCTGCGGGCCGAGTGCGACCGCGTGGGGGCGCTGCTGATCTTCGACGAGGTCATCACCGGGTTCCGGGTCGCCCGGGGCGGGGCCCAGGACCTGTTCGGCATCGCCCCCGACCTGACGACGATGGGCAAGGTCATCGGCGGCGGCCTCAACATCGGCGCGTACGGCGGCCGCGTCGACGTCATGGAGGTGGTGGCCCCCCTGGGGCCCGTCTACCAGGCCGGCACGCTGTCGGGGAACCCGCTCGCCACAGCCGCCGGGCTGGCGGTGCTCGACCTGCTCGACGCCGCCGCCTACGAGACGTTGCGCCGCCACGCCGAGTCGCTGGCCGAGATCCTGCGCTCGGCCTTCGCCGCCGCCGGCGTCGTCGCCCACGTGCCCGTGGCCGCCACCCTGGTCGGGGTCTACCTGGGCGACCCGCTGCCGTCCGACTACGACGACGCCCGCGCCACCGACGAGGCCGCCTACGCCCGGCTGTTCCACGGGTTGCTCGACCGGGGTGTCGCCGTGGCCCCGGGCGCGTACGAGGTGATGTTCCCCGGTCTGGCCCACACCGACGAGGTGCTGAGCGAGGTGGCGACGGCGGCGAGCGAGGCCTGCGCCGCGATGTAGGGCCTGTGGTCAGGCCAGCTCGCCGGTGGCGCCGTCGGCCGGCCCGCGCATCGGCTCGAGCGTGCACGCCCAGGTGCCCGAGTCGAGGCGCGGCGGCTCGTCCATGAACTCGGCCCGGCACCGCACCTCGTTGACGAGCCACCCGGCGGTGATCGCCGGCTCGAAGTCGCCGCCGCCGGTGGAGTTGGGCTCGTCGGCGACGAACGGGCGGAACACCACCAGGCCGTTCACCGCCATCGCCGCGACGACGACCCAGAGGAAGCGGCGGCTCCGGCCGCTGGCACCGAGCCAGAGCACCAACGCCAGCAGGCAGGGCAGCAGGTGCGCCGGCTTCCACGGCATCCGCAGGAACAGCACCTCGGTGGCCAGCAGCCCGAGCACGGCGAAGCGCAGCATCGGGTCTGTGCCCCAGCACCGCAGCGACCGCACCAGGCCAGGGGTCGCGACGACCAGGACGACCACCAGGGCGGCACCGGCGACCGCGTAGTTCTTCAGCAGGAACCGGGCCAGGTTGTTGGGCAGGCTCACCCACCCGTCGGTGGCGTCGAGGAAACCGAACGAGCGGTCGTACGACAGCCACACCGGCACGTAGAGCAGCAGCGCGGTGGGGGCGGCCACGAGCGCGGCGATCGCGACCCGGCGGCGCTCGGGCCGGTCCCAGGCGATCGCCACGAGGAGCGCGGTGAGGATCACCAGGGACGAGCTGCGGCTGCCGAGCATCAGCGCGAACAGCAGCCCCGCCGCCACCGGTCGCCCACGCACGAGCGCCAGCGCGCCCCACGTGAGGAAGGCGGTCGCCCAGACGAAGTCGGCGGTCTGCGTGCCGGAGATGATGACGATCGGCGAGGCCAGGAAGGCCAGCGCCACCAGGTCGCCGTCGGCGTGGCCCCAGGCGCGCACCAGCCGGGCGATGCCGACGACCGTCGCCGCCAGCGCCAGCGCGGTCGCCAGGTTGACGAGGACGTGGCCGCCGACGGGGTCGAGCACGGCGACGACCGTCTCGACCACGGGGACGCCCGGGTTGCGCGAGGGGGCGTAGTCGAGCTCGCGGATGCGTTCCCCGGCTGCGAGCACGGCGCCGATGTCGAGGTCGGTGCCGTAGCCCATCCACAGGATCGGCAGCGTCACCGCGCCGGTGATCGCCAGCAGCATGCGGTCGGTCAACCCCTGACCGGGCGGCGCCTGACGGGGTGGTCCGGACGGCGGCGAGACGGGCCGGTCGACCGGTGGATCGGGGGCCGCGTCGGGCGCACCGGCAGGTACAGGAGCGGACGACGCCATGACCACTCAACGCTACTGCGGCGGGTGTCACAGGGCGGTAATCCGGTGCGTCGATGCGGTGCGCGCGGGGGCGATCGCTGGTAGCAAGGGGCAGCGTGATCTCCGACGACATCCCCGAACGCCTGGGGCCGCTCACCCAGCCCGCCGCGGCCGCTCTGGCCGAGCTCGACGAGCGCGACGCCGTCGCGCGGACGTGGTCGGCCGACCACACGCTCTGGCGCGACGATCCCACCGAGATCGCCGACCGCCTCGGCTGGCTCACGGTCGCGCCCGACATGGCGGCGCAGCTCGACACGCTGGCCGCCCGGTGCGCGGGCCTGGTCGCCGACGTCGACCACGTCCTGGTCGCCGGCATGGGCGGGTCGAGCCTGTTCCCCGAAGTGGTGGCCCGCAGCGGCGCGGCCGCGCCGGGGGCGCCGGCGCTCCACGTGCTCGACACCACCGACCCGGCGGCGATCGCCCGCCTCGGCGCCGAGCTGCCACCGGAGCGCACGCTGCACGTCACGTCGTCGAAGTCCGGGTCCACCCTCGAGACCCGCAGCCACCTGGCGTGGGCCTGGGGGCGGCACCCCGACCCGTCCCGGTTCGCGGTCATCACCGACCCGGGCAGCGAGCTCGCGGCCCTGGCGGCCGACCGGGGCTTCGCCGCCACCTTCGAGAACCCGCCCGACATCGGCGGTCGCTACTCCGCGCTGTCGCTGTTCGGCCTCGTGCCGGCCCTGATGGTCGGCGCCGATGTCCGGGCGCTGCTGGCGTCGGCGGCGACGATGTCGGACCGGCTGCGATCCTCCGCCGCGGCCAACCCCGCCGCCCGCCTGGCCGCGGCCATGGCGGCCGGGGTGCGGGAGGGCCGCGACAAGCTCACACTCGTCGTCCCCGCCGAGCACGCCACGTTCGGCCTCTGGCTCGAGCAGCTCATCGCCGAGTCGACCGGCAAGGACGGCACGGGCGTCGTACCCGTCGTCGGCGAGGCCCTCGGCGCCCCCGACGCCTACGGCGACGACCGGCTGTTCGTGGCGCTGGGCGACGAGACCGAGGCGGCGGCGCTCGACGCACTGGCCAGCGCCGGTCACCCCGTGGTGGTGCTGCCCTTCGCCGGCGCCTTCGCCGACCTCGGTGCGCAGGTGCTGCTGTGGGAGCTGGCCACCGCCCTGGCCGGCGCCCTGCTCGGCATCCAGCCGTTCGACCAGCCCGACGTGGCGGCCGCCAAGGCGGCCACCGCGTCCGTGCTCGACCAGGGCCGGCCCAGCATCGAGCCGGCCTCGCTCGACGACCTGCTGGCCCAGGTCGAGCCCGGCGACTACCTGGCGATCCAGGCGTTCGTCGACCCGGGCAGCCCGGCGGTGGCCGGCATCGAGCGGGCCCGGGTCGCCCTCCGCGATCGCCTGCGGGTGGCGACGACGGTCGGGCTCGGCCCGCGGTTCCTCCACTCGACCGGCCAGCTCCACAAGGGTGGGCCGGCGACCGGTGTCTTCGTGCAGGTGGTGGGCGACGACGCCGCGGACGTGCCGATCCCCGACGCCGGGTACGGGTTCTCCACGCTGATCCACGCCCAGGCCGACGGCGACCTGCTCACCCTGCGCGACCGCGAGCGTCGCGCCGGCCGGGTGCCGCTGGCCGAGCTGCTGGAGGTGGCCGGGTGAAGATCGGGATGGTGGGTCTCGGCAAGATGGGCGGCAACATGGCCGCCCGCCTGCGCGACGCGGGGCACGAGGTGGTGGGCTACGACGCCTTCAGCGACGCCTCACAGGTCGGGTCGCTGCCCGACCTGGTGGCGCAGCTCCCGGCCCCCCGGGTCGTGTGGACGATGGTCCCCGCCGGCGATCCCACGGAGCAGGTCGTCGGCGAGCTGGCGGGCCTGCTCGCCCAGGGCGACGTGATCGTCGACGGCGGCAACGCGAACTGGCACGACTCGGTGCGCCGCGCCCGCGACATGGCGGCGCGCGGCATCGGGTTCGTCGACGCCGGCACGAGCGGCGGCGTGTGGGGCCGCACCGAGGGCTACTGCCTGATGGTGGGCGGCGACGACGCCCACGTCGCCACCGTGCAGCCCGTCTTCGATGCGCTGCGCCCGCCCGAGGGTGGGTTCGTGCACGCCGGCCCCGCCGGCACCGGGCACTTCACCAAGATGGTCCACAACGGCATCGAGTACGGCCTGATGCAGGCCTACGCCGAGGGGTACGAGCTGCTGGCCCGCTCCGGCCTGGGCATCGACGTCGAGGGTGCGCTCGACGCCTGGCGGCACGGGTCCGTGGTGCGGTCGTGGCTGCTCGACCTGCTCGTGCGCGCCCTGCAGCAGACACCCGACCTCGACGGCATCGCCGGGGTGGCCGAGGACTCGGGCGAGGGCCGCTGGACCGTGCAGGAGGCGATCGAGCGGGGCGTGGCCACCCCGGTCATCAGCGCGGCGCTGTTCGCGCGGTTCGTGTCGCAGCAGGACGACGCGGTGGCCATGAAGGCCATCGCCGCGTTGCGCCACCAGTTCGGTGGCCACGCCGTGCTCGCCGAGTCGGAACGGTCGGTCGGCGACCAGCCCGTCGCGCCGCCGGCCGGCGACGGGGCCGCCGCGGCCGGGGACGAGAGGACCGACCCATGAGGACCGCCGGCCGCCCGCGGAGCGACGCCCTCGTGCTGTTCGGCGCCACCGGTGACCTGGCGCGCAAGAAGGTGTTCCCGGCGGTCTACGAGATGGAGGCCGGCGGCCGGTGCGGCGTCCCCGTGATCGGCGTGGCGTCGTCCGAGTGGGACGACGACACGCTGCGCGACCGCGCCCACGAGGCGATCGTCGAGCGCGTCGACGGCGGCGTCGACGAGGCGACGTGGCGGTCGCTCGCCGGCAAGCTCAGCTACGTCAGCGGCGACTACCGCGAGGCGTCGACCTACGAGACGCTGGCGACCAGGCTGGCCGGCGTCGAGCGGCCCCTGTTCTACCTGGCCATCCCGCCGGCGCTGTTCGACGACGTGGTGCAGGGCCTGGCGCGGGTGGGCCTGACCGGCGAGGGGTCGCGGGTCGTGGTCGAGAAGCCCTTCGGACGCGACCGGGCCTCGGCCGCCGAGCTCAACCAGGTGCTGCACAGCGTGTTCCCGGAGGAGGCCGTCTTCCGCATCGACCACTTCCTCGGGAAGGAGTCGGTCGAAGACCTGCTGGTGTTCCGGTTCGCGAACTCCATGCTCGAACCGCTGTGGAACCGCAACCACGTGTCGAGCGTGCAGGTGACGATGGCCGAGTCGTTCGGCGTCGGCAGCCGGGGCCGGTTCTACGAGTCGGTGGGCGCCCTGCGTGACGTCTTCCAGAACCACCTGCTCCAGGTGATCTCGCTGCTGGCGATGGAGCCGCCGGTCTCGGCCGACGAGAACGCGCTCAGCGACGAGAAAGTGCGGCTGTGGCGCCAGATCCGGCCCCTCGACCCGGCGCGCATGGTGCGCGGCCAGTACCGGGGCTACGCCGACGAGCCGGGCGTCGAGGGCGGCAGCGACACCGAGACCTTCGTCGCGCTCCAGCTCGAGATCGACTCGTGGCGGTGGGCCGGGGTGCCATGGCTGGTGCGCACCGGCAAGCACCTGCCGGTGACCGCCACCGAGGCCGTCGTCACCTTCGTGTCCCCGCCCCGGCTGCTGTTCTCGAAGTCCGGCCACGCCCGGCCCCAGCCCAACCGGCTGCGCTTCCGGCTCGGGCGCGACGACGGCGTGACGCTGCAGCTGCAGACGAAGACACCGGGCGACGACCTGGTGAGCCGGCCGGTCGACCTCGAGGTCAGCTACGACACGTTGTTCCCCCACCGCCAGCAGGCCTACCAGCGCCTGCTCGAGGACGCGATGGAGGGCGACCACCGCCGCTTCGGCCGCGCCGACGGCGTCGAGGAGCAGTGGCGCATCGTCGACACGGTGCTCCGCGACCCGCTCGCGGTCGAGCTCTACCGCAAGGGCACCTGGGGCCCGTCCGGCGCCGACACCCTGGCCGCCGCGGCCGGCGGCTGGATCGAACCCCTGGCCGAGGGCTGACGCGGCGGGTCGGCTCGCACCGGCGGCCGCTGTCGGCAACGATGGCACCGTGCTGGCTGCGATTCCCTACACGACCTTCCCCACCATCGAGCTGGGGCCACTGAACCTGCGGACCTTCGGGCTGATGGTGGCGCTCGGCGTGCTGCTTGGCGCCTGGGTCGCCGCCGTCTACGGCGAGCGCTTCGGCGTCCCGCGGGACGAGACCTACCGCGTGGGCACCTGGATGGTGCTCGCCGGCATCATCGGCTCGCGCCTCACCTGGGTGGTGACCCACACCGACCAGATCGACAGCCCCGTCGACGTCATCGCCATCTGGGAGGGCGGCATCCAGTTCTCGGGGGGCTTC
>JAFGPU010000454.1 GCA_016936035.1 Acidimicrobiales bacterium | reverse complement strand
GGACGAGCCGTTGGTGGACGAATTTCTCCTACGGCGATAGTAGCAATCGATGGTTCCGGGTCCACCAACGCCGCTGCCAGAGTGCCGGAACGGCCGACGCGCCGCGTAGTGGCACGAATGCGCTTCGTCGTGACGTGCGTGCCACTATGAGCGCATGTCGCCAACGCCACGCCCCCGGCAGCCCAACCGCCGCGCCACCGAGGCCGCCCTGCAGAAGGCCGCGCTGCTGCTGCTCGAGCGCAACGGGGTGCTCGCCGGCCTGAACCTGCGGCAGGTCGCCGACGAGGCCGGCGTCAACCGCGGCCTCGTCTACCACTACTTCGGTTCCCGTCGCGACCTCTTGCGGGCCGCGCTGCGCGCGGACGTCGGCGAGCGCATGACCGACTTCAAGCCCGGGCGCAGCCTGCCGGCGCCGTCTCGCTACGAGCGCATGTTCCGCACGATGCTCGCCCACCGCCAGGCCGCGGTGCTGGCTGCGCTGCTCATCCTCGACGGCGACCAGGCCGTCCGCATGGTCCCCAGCCCGGACGGCACCCGCGCCCGCATGCGCCGCGACATCGACGAGGGGAACCTGCCCCCGGACGTCGACGGCGAGGGCGTGCACGCGGCGTTCGCCTCGATGATCTACGGCTACATGGTGTTCCGCGACCGGTTGGCCGACGAGCTCGAGGTCGACGCCGACGAGCTCGACGAGCGGGTGGCGTCGACCGTCGAGCTGCTCATGCGCAGCCTGGCGCCCGACAAGGTCGAGGCCTGATCAACCAAGCCTTGCAACTTTTCACACAGGTGCATTAGGTTCTCTCTCGCGATTGTTAGCGAACCGCTAATGACTGGGCGGCTCGGACGGTCCGGGCCTGCGTGCATGGAGGGGGACTCTGTGAGCCTTCGAACGACCCGACGGCCGCGCGTGCCGGCGCGGCTCCTGTGGGCCCTCGTGGCGCTGGGGCTCGTGGCCGCAGCCTGCGGCGGCGACGACGACGAGGCCGGCGCCGGCGAGGCGACGGGCGCGCAGAGCGACATCTCGGAGCAGGGCGAGCCCGTCAGCGGCGGATCGATCACCGTCGGCCTCGAAGCCGAGACCAACAGCTGGCTGCCCGGCAACGGAAGCTTCTCCAACGCCGGCACCGCGATCGCCTACGCCATCTACGACCCGCTGATGCGGCGCGGCCCCGACGGCGAGATGCACCCCTACCTCGCCGAGTCGATCGAGCCCAACGACGACCTCACCGAATGGACCCTGACCCTCCGGCCGGACATCGAGTTCCACGACGGCACGCCGCTGAACGCCGAGGCGCTGAAGACGGTCTTCGACGACTACCTCAAGGCCGAGGGCACCAACACCGCCGGCACCCTCGCGGACGTCGAGATGGTGGTGGTCGACGACCTCACCGTCACCTACCAGCTCCCGAACCCCAACTCCGCGTGGCCCGACGAGCTCAGCCTCTCCATCGGGTGGCCCTTCTCGCCCACCGCGGCCGCCGCCGCGGGGGACGACGCCGGCTCGCAGCCCGTGGGCACCGGGCCGTTCGTGTTCGACTCGTGGGAGCGCGACAACCGCCTCGTCGTGAAGAAGAACCCCGACTACTGGCAGGAGGGCCTGCCCCACCTCGACGAGATCGTCTTCCGGCCGATCCCCGACGAGGACACCCGCATCTCCAGCCTGTCCACCGGCGACATCGACGTGCTGCAGACCCTGCGCCAGAGCTCCGGCGTCAAGGTCCGCGAGCTCGACGGGGTCGACAGCTACGAGGCCCTCGGCAACACCACGGGCGTCAACATCTTCAACACCACCGCCGCGCCGCTCGACGACGTGCGGGTCCGCCAGGCCCTCGCCCTGGCCGTCGACCAGGACCAGATCATCGAGATCCAGGGCGGCACCGGCGTCGTGCCGCCCTCGACGCAGATGTTCAGCGAAGAGGACCCCTACTGGTCGCAGACCGTCGCCGACGCCTGGCCGGACTACGACCCCGCAGCCGCCGGCGAGCTCATCGACGAGTACGTCAACGACCCCGAGCGGTCCGACGGCAAGGGCGCGGGCGAGCCCGTCACCTTCCGCTACGACTGCCCGCCCGACCCGAGCCTGGTCGACATGTCCCAGCTCTACCAGTCGCTGTGGGCCGAGATCGGCGTCGAGGTCGAGCTGCGCCAGGTCGAGCAGGCCACCCACATCGACGAGGCCATCGGCGGCGACTACCAGGCCAAGTGCTTCCGGATGGGCCTCGACCGCGACCCGCTGCCGACGCTCCACAACGCCTGGTCGACCGAGAGCGCCATCAACTTCACCCGGTTCACCGATCCCTCGATCGAGGAGAACCTCGACGCCCTCGCCGCGTCGGCCGACCTCGAGGAGCGCCGGGGCCTGGTCGAGGAGATCTCGCTGACGGTCAACGAGAACGTCCCGATGACCTACCACGGCTCGACCCTGGCCGTGCTGGGGGCCCGGGACGCGGTCAAGGGGCTGGACGCGTGGACCTTCCCCGACGGCGGCGAGGGCAGCGGCACGCCCGGCGCCACGACCATGTGGGGCGCGGTCTGGACGACCGAGTAGCGGCGACGGCCCGGTAGCAGGCAACGGTCAGGACGGACGCGATGGACCTGGTTCTCCGACGACTGCCCACGATGGCGGCGACGCTGCTCGTCGTGTCGTTCCTGACCTTCCTCCTGACCAGCCTGCTGCCGGGCGACCCCGCCGTGCAGATCCTCGGCCCCGAGGGGGCCAAGGATCCCGTCGCCGTCGCGGCGGTGCGGGACGACCTCCACCTCGACGACCCGCCCCACACCCGCTACGTCAGCTGGCTCGCCGACGCGGCCTCCGGCGACCTCGGCCGGTCCTACCGCACGGGGCAGGAGGTCACCGACGCCATCGGCGAGCGCCTGCCGGTCACCGTCGAGATCGGCGTCCTCGCCATCGTCATCGCCCTCGGCGTCGCCGTCCCGCTCGGCACGCTCTCGGCGTTCCGGGCCGGCACCACCGCCGACCGGATCATCACCGGCACCAGCTTCGGTCTGCTGGCCGTGCCCAACTTCATGATGGCGATCCTGCTCATCTGGATCCTGGCCGAGACGCTGGGCTGG
>JAFGPU010000068.1 GCA_016936035.1 Acidimicrobiales bacterium | reverse complement strand
TCATCATCGCGATCAGCCGATCAGCACGCCCGGGTTGAGGATGCCTGCTGGGTCGAGCGCCTGCTTCGCAGCGGTGAGCGCCGCGGCGAAGACCTCGGGGCGCTGTCGGTCGTAGCCGGGACGGTGGTCACGGCCGACTGCGTGGTGGTGCGTGACCGTGGCGCGGTGGCGGCTGAGGACGTCCATCGCTGCGGCCTTGATCTCGTCCCACATCCGCACCTCGTCGCCGCGTCGGCCGGCGGCGATGACAGTGAAGTATGGGGCGGCGCCGTCCGGGTAGACGTGGGTGAAGCGGCAGTTGACGAGCCCGTCCGCGCCGGTGACGGTGCGGATCGCCTCGCCCATCGCCGCCCGGACGTCGTGGTAGAGCTCCTCGACGCGGTCCCAGGTGCAGGCGGTCTCGAACGTCTCGACGATCGCGCTCATCCGGGCGAGGCCGTCGCGGGTGTAGGGCATGCGCAGGAAGCTCGACCGCCAGGCGTCTGCGGCGCGGTCGCGCCCGCCGTCCCTCGCTGACCGGTCCTCGGGCGCGGCGGGCACACCCCCGTGGTCGCGGGCGATGTCGACGAGCAGGGCGAGGTCGCCGTCGACCGGATGGTGCGCCGACTCGACGCCGAGGACCAGCACGGTCGCGCCGCCGCCCACAGTGCCCGATAGGGCGGCTTCCCCGGGGTCGAGCAGCCGGCAGTTGGCGGGCTCGATGCCCGACTGCGAGATGGTGCGCACTGCGGTCATCGCGTCGGCGACATCGGCGAACGTCACGGAGGTCGACGCCCGGTGGTCGGGTCGGTCCTGGATCCGCATCCACGCCTCGGTGATCACGCCGAGGATGCCCTCCGACCCGAGGAACAGCCGATCGGGCGACGGGCCGGCGCCCGAGCCCGGCAGGCGCCACGACTCGTTCACCCCCACGGGCGTGACGACCCGCAACGACTCGACGAAGTCGTCGATGTGCGTGCGGAGGGTTGCGTAGTGCCCGCCGGAGCGCGTGGCGAGCCAACCGCCGAGCGTCGAGAACTCGAAGCTCTGGGGGAAGTGGCGCAGCGTGTAGCCGTGCGGGCGGAGCTGGCCCTCGAGGACGGGGCCCATGGCCCCGGCCTGGATCCGGGCCGAGCGGCTGATCTCGTCGATCTCGAGCACGCGGTCCATCCGGGACAGGTCGAGCGACACGACCCCTGCGTGGTCGCCGCCGCGGTACTCGACTCCGCCGACCACCGAGCTCCCGCCGCCGTAGGGGACGACCGCGACGCCGGCGTCGGCCGCCCAGTCGAGGATGGCGACCACGTCCGACTCGGTGGCGGGACGCGCGACGAGGTCCGGGGCGGCGTCGAGCCGGCCGTGGAGGGCCCGGACGACGTCGCGATAGCCCTTTCCGTACGTGTGCCCCGCCCTCTGATCGAGGGCCGTCGTCGTGATCGCGGCCAGCGAGGCGGGCGCCGCGACGCGCGGTGCGGGCAGGTCGAGGTCGTCGAGCGACGGCACCGGCAGCGGCCGGTCGGGGAGCCCCGGGATCGTTGCGGCCCAATGGGCGCACTGCTCGTCGCTCAACGCGAGCTCGGCCCACCCCCAGCCCCACCACGACCGGGTGCGCTGCTCGTCGGACGCCCCGGTGGGTGCCTGCCCTTCCATTGGTGTCGTCATCCGCAGCGACCGTAACCCGCTCCAGACCGTCATCGTCGCCTATGCGGGCCGCGGGGCGTACATGATCACGGCGACCCCGTCGAGGCAGATGAGCGCACCCGTGATGTCGTAGCGGTCTGGGCGGAAGCCATCGAAGGCGACACCCCAGACCAACGAGCCGGCGACGAAGACGCCCGCGTAGGCGGCGAGGATGCGACCGAAGTTGGGGTCGTCCTGGAACGCGGCCACGCTGAGAACTTGCGACGGGGCGTCTGGTCGGGCGCTCCCGCTACTTCGTGCTCTCCGCGTCGAGCTTGAGCGCCGCCAACGTCTCGGGCATGCCGGAGAGGGCAATCTCCTTCATCATGTCGAGCACCGCCCGCCCATCGTCCTCGTTCACGCCCAGGCCCTCGGCGTAGGTCGGCAGCACCTCCCACGTCTGGGTGACCTTCGTACTCGACGCGTCGAGCGGGTCGAAGTGGAAGCCCCACCGCACCATCGGGAGCGACCCCTCGAGCCCGTGGTTCACGAACACGAACCGGCGGCCACGCTCGGCCGCTTCGACCCGGCAGCGCGTCTCCCACGTCGACCCGTTCAACTCGTTGGTGCCGGTGAACCACTCACCGTCGTCGTCGTAGGCGCCCCCAGTTGCGACCGGGCTCCAGCGCCCCATGTTCGAGACATCGGCCACGAGGTCGTAGACCTCAGCGGCGGGGCGGTCGATCACCACGGAGGTGTCGTTGCGGTAGGCACTGGTGTCCATGGGGTGACGATAGAGCCGCACCGGCTCGAAACCCCTGTTGGCTCCAGCGATGTCGGGCAGCGCATCACGGTCACCGGCGCACCGTCGTCCCGCCGGAACGGCCGCGCTCGAAACTGAAGGCGCCCTGGAGGACCGACCCTCAGCCCAGACGGGCATCGCCGGCTGTGGCCTGGAGCACGAGCAGCGAGGAGCGGCCGCTGGTAGACCCCTTGCCATGCCGACGCCGACCTACACCCGCACGATCGAACCCGAGAACCTCCGCGTCGTCGCGAGCGGCCTGCGGTTCCCGGAGGGTCCCGTCGCGATGTCCGACGGATCCGTGGTGCTCACCGAGATCGCCGCCGGCCGCATCACCCGGGTGCAGCCGGACGGCACGACCGACGTCGTCGCGGAGACCGGCGGCGGGCCCAACGGCGCTGCGATCGGCCCCGATGGCGCGCTCTACGTCACCAACAACGGTGGGTGCTTCGACTGGCAAGAGGTGATGGGCATGACCATCCCGGGCTCGCCGCCGCCGGAGTCGTGGCCCGGTGGCGGCTCTCTCCAGCGCGTCGACCTCGGCACCGGCGAGGTCACCACGATCGCCACCGAGTGCGGCGGTAACCGGCTCCGGGCCCCGAACGACCTCGTGGTCGACGCCGGCGGGGGGATCTGGTTCACCGATCACGGCGTGCGCGAGGTCCGCACGTCCGACCGCACCGGGTTCCACTGGTGCCGGGCTGACGGCAGCGGCCTCGTCGAGGTCGCCGTGCTCGACGCCCCCAACGGCATCGGTCTCTCGCCCGACGGCACAACGGTGTACGTCGCCGAGACCCACACCGGGCGGCTGTACGGCTGGAACGTCGACGGCCCGGGCGAGGTGAGCGGTCCCGGCATGTTCGCCCCGCGCGGTGGGGAAGTGGTCGGGGATCCCGGCGGCGGCGCGCTCTTCGACTCCCTCGCCGTCGACGGGGAGGGGTGGATCGCCGTCGCGACGCTCGGCGCCAACCCCGGCATCTCCGCCTTCTCGCCCGACGGCAGCGAGTCCGAGCGGTTCCCGATGCCGGACCCGCTGACCACCAACATCTGCTTCGGCGGTGACGACGGCCGCACCGCCTACGTGACGCTCTCCGGCACCGGCAGCTGGTCACCTTCGACTGGCCGCGCCCTGGCGGCGCGCTCCACTACTCGGCCTGACGCGGCGCCCCCGGCGTCACCCGGTGTAAGAGGGTTCGGCCCGCACAGGCTGGGCGGGGGCTGCGGCCGGCGGCGTCGACGGGTCGGTGTGCTCGTCCCAGAAGTCGGGTGGCGTCTCGATCGGGGCACCCCCCGGCTCACGCACGTCGAATGGCTCGAGCAGGTAGCCGAACGGCGAGCCCCCCTCGACATTCCGGCACTCGACGTTCAGGGCGAACCGACGATCCGGGGTAGGCGAACGAGTACGAAGAGTCCGCCCGCGCTCTCCTCGGCGAGATCACCGCCCGCCAGGCGGTGCGAGGCATCGACCTCGTGGCAACGGTTGGCCGATCGGCAGACGCCGCTGGGAGGATTCGGTCATGACGTCCGAGGCGACCGCCGAACCCGACCCGGCGATGTGCCCGTGCGGT
>JAFGPU010000453.1 GCA_016936035.1 Acidimicrobiales bacterium | reverse complement strand
TGGATGAGCTCCTCGGCCGTCAGGCTGACCGCCCCGGCCCCGGCCCCGGCCTCGGGCGCCTGGCTGCGGGTCGGGGCTCGCCCCGCTCGGCTGTCCCCGCCGGCGGGGCGCCGAGGGTCGGCTGCGGGCGCAGCGGGCGAGAGCACGAGGGTCGGGTCTGCAGGTGGCGGCGCCAGCGGCGGGCGCGGTGCCGGGGCCTCGATGACGTCGGCCACGTCGGCACGGCCGCCCTCGGCCGTGCCGGCGCGCCGCTCGGGCGCGGGGCGGGTCGGGGCGGGTCGGCCGGGCGCCGGCCGCTCGGACGGGGTGTCGGGCCGCTCCGGTGCGCCGGTGCGGTGCCGCGGCGCCGGCCGCTCGTCGAGGGCCACAGCCGCCAGCCTGCGCTCGGCGACCGGCGCACCGTGGGCAGCCATGGCCGGCGCAGGCGCGTCGGACGGGTCGTCGCCGCCGGATGCGTCGATGCCGGCCTGACCCGCAGCCGTGGGAGCGGTGCGGATCGGGCCGGTGTCGTCGAGGCGGTCCTTGATGACCTTGAGCGGAAGGTAGTGGTCCTTCTGTTGGTGCAGGATCCAGCGGAGCCGGTCGATGTCGGCCTCGTAGAACTTGCGGTAGCCCGAGGGCGTGCGCTCCGGGTCGAGCAGGCCCTGGCTCTCGAGGAACCGGATCTTCGAGATGGTGACGTCCGGGAACTCGTCCTGCAGCAGCGAGAGCACCTCGCCGATGGACAGGTGGGACCGGTCAGTCGGTGCGCGGGTCACGTGGCATCTCCCCTCCCAGTGAGGAACACGAGCTTGAACGTGCCGATCTGCAGTTCGTCGCCATCGAACAGGGGTGCAGAGTCGACGCGCTCGCGGTTGAGGTACGTTCCGTTCAGCGAGCCCGCGTCGCGAACGAAGTACTGGTTGTCTTCACGGACGATCTCGGCATGGCGCCGTGACACGGTCACGTCGTCGAGGAAGATGTCGCTCTCGGGGTGGCGGCCCGCGTGCACGACGTCCTTCTCGAGGGAGAAGCGCGAACCGACGTTGGGGCCGCGCTTGACCACGAGGATGCCCAGGCCCTCAGGGGTCTCGCCGAACTCGACCGACATGTCGTCGTACGGCTCGCCGGCTTCGGGGATGAAGGTGACCGTCGTGGGGTCTTCACGCCGACGGGCCAGGGGCGCGCCGCACGACGAGCAGAAGTTGGACCCCGGCAGGTTGCCGTGGCCGCACTGGTTGCAGATGACGTCGTCGGCCACGCCCCTCATCCTTCGATCAGCGCACGGTAACCCTCGGCATCGAGCAGGTCGGCCAGCTGCGCGTCATCGGAGGGCTCGATGACGAACATCCACCCGTCTCCGTACGGATCGTCGTTGATCCGCTGGGGGTTGTCGACCAGATCACCGTTGACCTCGACGATCGTGCCGGCCACCGGGGCGTAGATCTCGGACACCGACTTGGTCGACTCGACCTCGCTGCAGCTCGCTCCCCGCTCGACCTGGGTGCCCACCTCGGGCAGGTCCACGAAGACGACGTCCCCGAGCGCGTCCTGCGCGTAGTCGGTGATGCCGGTGTGCACCCGGCCGTCCTCGACCCGGACCCACTCGTGGTCCGGGGAATAGCGAAGCGTGGAGGGGACGTCCATGGGGAGGCAGGCTAGCGAACCGTGTCAAACCTCGACGGCGGGTTGAGGCTTGGCCACGGTCGGCGGCACGACAGCCAGCCGGACCGGCGCCGACGCGCCGCCGCCGAGGTGTGCCGAACCCTCGAGCTGTGGTCGAGGGCGCGCCCCCGCCCGCGGGGCGGCGCCGGGGCTCAGCGCAGCAGCTGGCGGATGCGGCGAGCGTACTCCTGGGCCAACCGGCGTGCCGCCGCGTCGGAGTCGCCCTCGGCCCAGACGTGGGTGACCGGCTCCTCGGGGTCGGGAAGCGCCAGCGCCCACCCCTCGTCGTGGCGGACCTTGACGCCGTCGATCAGGTCGACCTCGCGATCCTTGGACAGCTCCACCAACGACCGCATGACCGTGCCCTTCTGCTCCCACGGCGTCACCACGGTCTCCTGCACGATGTGTACGGACGGGAGGCCGTCGACGACCTTGGACAGCGGGATGCCGTCCAGGGCGAGCAGCTCGAGCATCTTCACCATGGCCGCGGCGGCGTCGAACGCCGGCAGGAACGACGGCAGGATGAACCCGCCGCTGTCGCTGGCCGCGAACCCGACCCGGGGCCGCGACGCCGCCTGCATGAGCGCAGCGTTCGACAGCTTCGTGCGCAGGATCTCGACGCCGCGCTCGGTCGCCAGCCGCTCGGCGTGGCTCGTCACCGACAGGGGCAGGGCGATCGACCCCCCGTCGAGGTGGCCGGAGACCAGCGTGACGTACGCGAGCAGCGCCTCGTTGTCGGTCAGCACGTGCCCGGCGTCGTCGACGAGCGTGAGGTGCTCGCCGTCGGGGTCGACGACGGCGCCGAGCGAGGCGCCGGACGCCCGTACCAGGCTGGCGACGCTGCGGGCGTGCTCGTCGCGGTCCCACGACATGATGCCCGCCGTCGACGCGAACGGGTTCACGGCCAGTACGTCCGCGCCCAGCTTGCTGAGGATGTTGGGCATCACGAAGGACGTGGCGCCGTATGAGTAGTCGACCACGACCTTGAAGCCGGCAGCGGCGATGCGCTCGACGTCGACCGCGGCCTCGAGCGCCACGCTGTACAGCTCGAGGTGGCGTGGGGGGAAGCCGATGTCGCCGATCTCGCCGGGGAAGACGCGCCGGAAGTCCTCGCGCAGGAACAGGCGCTCGATCTTGCGCTGCGCCCCCTCGGTGATGTCGGCGCCCTTGGCGTCGAAGAACCGGATGACGACCGACTGGGGGTCGCCGTCCTCGAGCCGGATGCTGATGCCGGCGTCCGACTCGGGTCGCGCCACCGCGAACCGGGTGACGGGCATGGAGGCGACCTCGAGGTCGCGCACGTTCACGCCGGACGCGTTGAGCCCCGCCATCATCGCCCGCTTGAGCATGCGGGCCGATCGGCTCGAGTCGCGGGACGTGATGACGTTGGCGTCCTTCTTGAGCGTGGTGCCGAACGCCATGGCGACCCGGGTGGCCAGCTCGGGGGTGACGTCGACGTTGGCCAGGCCCGAGACGCCGAGGCGACCGAACAGGCTGCGCGAGCCCCGCGACTCCCACACGATCGAGCTGTTGATGACCGCCCCGCCCTCGACGGTCTTGAACGGGTAGACCTTCACCCCGGCGCTCAGCACCGCCTGCTCGCCGATGAAGCACTCGTCGCCCAGCACGACGCCCTCCTCGGCCCGCACGCCGTTGCGCAGGTCGCACGACCGGCCGACCGTGGTGCCCCGCAGCCGGACGCCCGCGCCGATGTAGCTGTTGTCGTGGATGACGGCCCGCTGCAGGTCGGCTCCGGAGCGGATGCGGACGTTCGTGCCGAGCACGGTGTACTCGCCGAGCCGGGCGTCGCCTTCGACCCGGCAGTAGTCGCCGATGATGACCGGGCCCTCGATGCGGGCGTCGGGGTGGATGTCGGCGCCCTCCCCCACGTAGACCCCGTCGCTGATCTCGAAGCCCGGGATCTCGACCTCGACCCGGCCGTCGAGCACGTCCTTGTGGGCCCGCACGTAGGCCTCGAGCGTGCCCACGTCCTCCCAGTAGCCCTCGACGACCGCACCGTAGATGGGCTTGCCCTGCTCCAGCAGCCGGGGGAACACCTCGGAGCTGAAGTCCACCGATCGCCCGGGCTCGATGTGGTCGAAGATCTCGGGCTCGAGGACGAAGATGCCCGTGTTGATCGTGTCGCTGAACACCTGCCCCCACGTGGGCTTCTCGAGGAAGCGCTCGATCGACCCGTCCTCGCGGGTGATGACGATGCCGAACTCGAGCGGGTTGTCGACGGGGGTGAGCCCGATCGTGGCGAGCGCGCCCCGCTCGTCGTGGAACCGGGCGATGGCGCCGAGGTCGATGTCGGTGAGCACGTCGCCGGAGATGACGAGGAAGCGCTCGTCGAGCTGCTCGCGCGCGTTGAGCACCGAGCCGGCGGTGCCGAGCGGGGTCTCCTCGGTGGCGTACGCCATGCGTACGCCCAGCTCGGAGCCGTCGCCGAAGTAGTTGCGGATGTGGTTGGCCATGAAGGCCACCGTGACCACGATGTCGTCGAAGCCGTGCCCACGCAGCAGCGTGACGATGTGCTCCATCATCGGCACGTTGGCGATGGGCATCATCGGCTTCGGAGCGTTCGATGTGAGGGGGCGGAGGCGAGTTCCCTCGCCGCCGGCCATGATCACCGCCTTCATGCGACGACCGTACCCGCTGGCGGCTCCCGTGCCGCCCGGCGTCAGCTGGCGTCGCCGGCGGTGCCTCGCTCGGCGCGGCCCTCGGCGAGCGCCCGCCGGGCCAGCGGCACGTAGAGCACGGCCGCGAACAGGCTGAGGGCCAGGCCGGGAATGCCGGCCACCCAGGCCAGCACCGCCCCGGTGTCGGCCCACGACAGGGTGGACTCGCCGGCCAGGAACAGCGGGAAGGCGATCATCAGCATGAACGTGCCCGCCTTGCCGAACCAGGTGACGTCGATGCGGCGGGCGCCGAGCGCCGCCAGCACGAGGGTGGCTCCTCCCACCAGCCCTTCGCGCACCAGCACCACCAGCGCGAACCACGTGGGCACCGATCCGTCGATCAGGATGCCGCCGGCGCCGACGAAGAACAGGAGGCGGTCGGCGACCGGATCGAGGACCTTGCCCAGCTCGGACGTCTGGTGCAGGTGACGGGCGAGGTAGCCGTCGACCCAGTCGGTGATGCCGAGGCCGGCGAGCAGCCAGGCCGCCGCCGCCCGGTTGTCGCGGGCGAACAGCAGCCACAGGAACAGCGGCAGGCACGCCAGCCGCACGATGGTGATGAGGTTGGGCAGCGTGAGCAGCCCGGCGTCCTCGCGGGGCCGGCCTGCTGTGGGAGCGTCAGCCGCGTCGTCCATCAGGCGGTGCAGAGTAGGCCGTCGCGTGCCGTCCTCTAGTGTTCGGGGGCGATGGCGACCCTGTTCACCAAGATCATCGACGGCGAGATCCCGGGCCGGTTCGTCTGGCGCGACGACCGGGCGGTCGCGTTCCTGACGATCGCGCCGATCTCGACGGGCCACACGCTCGTGGTGCCGATCGACGAGGTCGACCACTGGATCGACCTGCCGGCCGACCTGGCAGGTCACCTGATGGAGGTCGGACGCCTCGTGGGCCGGGCGCAGATGGCGGCGTTCTCTCCCACCCGCATCGGCATGATCATCGCCGGGCTCGAGGTGCCCCACTGCCACCTGCACGTCCTGCCCATCGACACCGAGGCCGACCTGTCTTTCGCCAAGGCCGACCCGGGGGTCGCTCCCGAGGCGCTCGACGACGCCGCCGACCGCCTGCGGGCCGCCCTGCGGGACCAGGGGCACGGCGAGCACGTCGCCGCGTCGTGGCGGCCCTGAGGGCGCTCA
>JAFGPU010000001.1 GCA_016936035.1 Acidimicrobiales bacterium | reverse complement strand
GTACTCCTCGCGCACCCGGGACAGGAGGAACACCTCGTAGTCCATCGACAACCCGAACAGCACCGCGAACATCGTCATCGGCAGCCAGGCGGGCACCGGCGTGGCGCTGTCGATGCCGACGAGCCCGCCGAGCCGGCCGCCCTCGGCGGCGACGGCCATGACGCCGTAGGCGGCGCCGATCGACAGGATGTTCATCGCCGCGGCCTTGAGGGCGACGGCGAACGAGCGGAACACCGTCATCAGCAGCACGAACGACAGCACCACCACGCCGCCGATGAACAGCGGCAGCCGGGCCGCGGTCTGCTCGCTGTCGTCGATGAACGACGCGGTGACGCCGCCGACCGACGCCGTCACGCCCGCCGCCTCGGTGGCCGGGGGAAGGACGTCGTCGCGCAGGGTGTGCACGAGGTCCTCGGTGGCCCGGTCCTGCGGCCCGGTCGTCGGGATCACCGAGATGACGGCCGCGTCGCCGGCCTGGTTCACGACCGGTGGCACCACCGCGGCCACCCCGGGCGCACCGGCCACCGCCGCGGCGACGGCGTCGGTCGCGCCGGGTGCGGCGCCGTCCAGGTCGACGGCCACGAGCAGCGGCCCGTTGGCGCCGGGGCCGTAGCTGTCGGCCACCAGGTCGTACGCCCGTTTGCTGGTCAGGTCGTCGGTGCCGTTGCCGGCGTCGGGCTGCCCGAAGCGCAGGCCGGTGGCCGGTGCCGTGAGGACGAGCAGCACGGCGAGAGCGGCCAGCCCGGCCGCCAGCGGGCGCCGCTGCATGACCCGGCTCCATCGCCACGACAGCGTGCGCCGGCCCTCGACGTCGTGGCGGAACCACGGCATCCGCAGCCGGTCGATGTTGCGCCCGGCGAACCCGAGCAGTGCCGGGAGCACGGTGATCGAGGCGAGCACCACGGACGTGACGGCCAGCGATGTGGCGAGTGCGACGCCCCACAGGTAGCTGCGGCCCATGAGCACGAGACCGAAGATCGAGATCACGACCGTCGACCCGGCGAACACGACTGCCCGGCCCGCCGTCGTGCCCGCCAGCTCGACCGCCTGCCGGGGCTCGCGCCCCTCGGCCAGCGCGCTGCGGTAGCGCGTGACGACGAACAGGGCGTAGTCGATGCCGACGCCGATGCCGATCATCGTGGCGATCTGCACGCCGAAGTCGGGGACGTCGACGACGTTGGCCATCAGCCACACGCCGCCCAGGGCCACGCCGAGGCCGAAGCCGGCGACGACCAGCGGCAGGCCGGCCGCCAGCGCCGAGCCGAACGCCACCAGCAGGATCACGAGGGCGGCGAAGGCGCCCACGGACTCGGACCCCGCCTCGGACTGCTCGACCGTCTCGATCGGGTACCCGCCGAGCTCGACCTGCAGGGCGTCGCTCTCGGCCTCGCCGGCGAGGTCCATCACCTGCTCGACCGCGGCGGCGGGGAGCTGTTCGGCGGGGTCGTCGAAGCGGACCCTGAGCATCCCGGTGTCGCCACCCGGGGCGACCGGTCCCGGCTCGACCGCCACCACGTGGTCGACGCCGGCGATCTCGCCGGCCAGCCGGTCGACCGTGGCGGTCACGCCCGGCCCGGTCACGCCGTCCGGGGACGTGTACACCACGTCGACGGCGCCGCCCGCGAACTCGGGGAACCGCTCCTGCAGCAGCTCGACGGCCTCGGCCGAGTCGCTGCCCGGCACGGTGAAGTCGACCTCGTTGTCGCCGCCGGCCACGCCGGCGATCACCGACGCCGCCACGACGGCCGCCAGCCACAACGCCACGACCCGCCGGCGGCGGTCGTAGCTCCACGTCACGAGCCTGCGCAGCATCACGCCACCTCCTGCATCGCACCGGGTTCCGTGCCGGGTCGCGGGCGCCCGAGAGCCCGGGTGGTCATGCGGCCGTGGCGGCCCCGGGAGGCGTACCAGACCAGCTTGAGCGACCACGGCGTGACCGCCAGCGCCCGCTCGCGCTCTGCAGGTGTGGCCGCTCCGAGCAGCCACGGCACGGCGAACGGCAGCTGCCTGCGGTCGAGGCGGGCACGGCTGCGGGCCTCGACCTCGGCGACCTCGTCGGCCGTCAGGTGACGGGCGATGAGGGGGACGATGTCGGCGTCCTCGAAGGCGAGGTGATCGTCGAGCACCTCGCGCAGCTCGCAGGCGGCGTCGTGCGCGGGACGGCGGGCCGACGCGGACGCGGCGCCGTCGCCGGCGAGCGCGTCGAGCCTGACCGCCAGGGCCGACGCCGCGGCGCCGACCACGCGGTGCTCGCGGGCGACCCGGTCGGCGTGCGCCGCGAACGTGGGGACGCGCTCGGCGAGAGCGGGGAACCACAGGTCGTCTTCGAGCCGGCGATGGGCCTCGAGCTGGGCGCGGTAGTGGCGGTACCACCGCCGGAGCGCCCGGGCGCGGGCCGTGTCGCCGTCGCCGAGCCCACCGACGGCGGCCGCCAAGCGGCCGGCGTCGCGCCGCAGGGCGCGGTGCACGAGCACGAGCGCGGTGAGGTCGGGGGGCCGGCCCACCGCCGGGGATGTGGATGTGGGGGTCATGGGCCGACCGTCGCACCCGACCCTTGGAGCAACGCGGTGTCAGACGCTCGCGACCTTGGACGTCGCTTGCACGCGGTCGACGGCACGCAGCACGGGCACCACACCGACGTCGTGGGCGACGGCGGCGGCGCGGTCCAGGTCGGCGCCGCCCGCGGCACGGTCGTCGGCGTCGCCGGCGGTCAGGAGGCGACCCCGCACCACCAGCGCCCGGGCGAGCGCCGGCCGCGTGCCCAGGGCCTCGAGCCGGGCGACCGCGTCGTCGGCGTGCCGGCGCGCCGCACCCGCGTCCCCGAGGGCCTCCGCGAGGACGGCGAGCGCCAGATCGACACCGCCGAGGAACACGCCGGCGGTGACATCCATACGGCCCGCCTCGGGGGCCAGCGTGCGGTAGAGGGCCGCAGCGGCCGCCGTGTCACCGAGCGCCGCCCGGACGTGGGCCGCCGCCGTGGTCGCCTCCATCCACAGCCAGTCCTGCGGCAGGTCGGGCACGGCACCCGCCGGGCCCGCGAGGGCCCGGGCCGCGTCGAGGTCGCCGGCGTCCACGTGCATCCAGCCGATCATCTCGCGGGCCGCGGCGCCGAACCGGCCGGCGAGCAGAGGCGCGATCGCCTCGTGCGCCCTGTGCAGCTCGCCGCGGTCGTGGGCGATCGCGAGGTGGAAGGCGGCCAGGATGTCGTCGGCCTCCCAGCCGCGCGTGCGGCGGTAGAGGGCATGGGCATCGTCGGCGTGGCGCTCGGCATCGTCGTAGCGTCCGCGGGCGAGGCTCCAGCCGGCGTCGGCCCAGCCGACCTGGCTGACCAGGCCCGGCAGGCGCGAACGGTCGGCGGCCGCCCGCGCCGCGTCGAGGTCGCGCTCGAACGAGACGGCGTCGCCGCGCATGAGGGCGGTGAGAGCGTGCACGAGATGGGCGACCGCAGTCAGGCCCGGGGTCAGGCGGCCCGCAGCCGCGAGCGCCCGCATCTCGTCGGCGACCGCCGCCTGCTCCGGGTGCTGCGAACCGCGCCAGATCGCCCGGAAGCGCTGGCTGAGGGCGAGCGCGAGCCGGTTCGGGTCATCGGTGCGACGCGCGGCCGTCACGGCGCGGGCGCTGAGCACGTCGGGGCGCTCGGCGTCGACCCCGTAGTAGAGGGCGTCGGCGAGCGCCCCCAGCAGCACGGCCTGCTCGCCGTCCGTCCCGTCCGCCCCGGCATCGGACCCCGCGTCGGGAGCCGTGTCGAGGGCTGTCTCGAGCGCTCGCACGAGCGGGAGGTTCACCTCGCCGTACGCATGGGGCTGCCACAGCGTGGTCGCGGCGAGCGCCCCGGCCGCGCAGCGCATCGCGGCGTCGTCGCCCTCGACGCGCGCCACCTCGATGGCGGCGAGAAGGGCCTGCTGGGCGCCGGCCTGGTCATCCGCCGCCTCACGGGCCCGTCCCAGCGCGACGAGCACGTCGTAGCGCCGGGCGGCGTCGCCCGGGTGGGCCAGGTCCAGCAGCCGGTGCGCATCCTCCCACCGGGCCGCGGCCACCTCGACCGCTCCCTGCGCGGCCGCCGCCTCGGCGGCGCGCACGGCGTACCCGAAGCCGGGAACGGCCGATCCCGCCACCGCCCCCTCGCGGGCGTGGTGGGCCAGCCTCGCCAGGTCGTCGTCGGTGACGGCCGACCGCAGGGCCTCCAACGCGGCCACGACCGCGACGTGCAACCGCGCCCGGCGGGCCGGGCTGAGCTCGGCGACGAGCGCCTCCGCCACCAGGGCGTGGGCGAAGCGCAGCCGGCCCGGGCGCGTGTCGTCCTCGCGCAGCAGTCCGGCCGTCACCGCGGCGTCGAGGCCGTCGAGGGCCTCGGCCGCCGAGATCCCGGCCACGTGGCCGAGCACGTCGAGATCGATGTCGATGCCGAGGACCGAGGCGGCGCTGAGCAACCGCTGCGTGCCGGCGGGCAGCAGGCCGACCCGCCGGCGCACCACGTCGAGCGCCGCGGCGGGAACCCGGGTCCGGCCGACGGCGTCGGCGCCCGGGTCGCCGGCCTGGTCCTGACGGGCCAGCAGTTCGATCACCTCGCCGAGGAAGAACGGGTTCCCGCCCGTCCGCTCGTGCACGAGC
>JAFGPU010000067.1 GCA_016936035.1 Acidimicrobiales bacterium | reverse complement strand
TGGGACCCGGCCTTCGCCTACGAGATGGCGGCCATCGTCCGCCACGGCATCCGCGAGATGCTCGTCGACGAGCGCGACGTCGTCTACTACCTCACGCTCTACAACGAGAACTACCTGATGCCGCCGATGCCGGAGGGCGTCGAGGACGGCATCCTCCAGGGCATGTACCGCTGGGCCCCGGCACCCGAGGGGCCCGGCCACCGGGCCACCATCGTGTTCTCGGGCACGGCGCAGGGCGCCGCCCGGGCCGCCCAGGCCGAGCTGGCCGAGCGGTGGGACGTGGGCGCCGAGCTGTGGTCGGCCACCAGCTACAAGCGCCTGCGCGAGCAGGCGCTGTCGACCGAGCGCTGGAACCGCCTGCACCCGACCGAGGCGCCCCGCACGCCGCTGGTCACCGAGTTGCTCGACGCCGAGGGCGCGGGCCCGGTGGTGGCGGTCACCGACTTCATGAAGGCCGTGCCCGACCAGGTCTCCCGGTGGGTCCCCCGCCCGTTCGTGCCGCTGGGCACCGACGGCTTCGGGCGGTCCGACACCCGCGAGCGGCTGCGCGAGTTCTTCGAGGTCGACATGCCCCACGTGGTCGTCGCCACCCTGTGGGGCCTGGCCCAGCAGGGCGACGTCAAGCCCGAGACCGTCGCCGAGGCCATCGCCCAGTACGGCATCGACCCCGACCGCACCGACCCGAGCGCCTTCGACCTCTGAGCGGTCCCGCGTCGCCGGCCCGGCGGATACGGTGCGGCCCATGACCGCCGTCGTCCCCGTCACCGGCGACCCCGAGGCCGATCAGCTGCTCGCGGAGGACCCGCTCGCGCTGATGATCGGCATGCTGCTCGATCAGCAGATCCCGATGGAGTGGGCGTTCGCCGGCCCGCTCAAGCTGCGCGACCGCCTGGGCGGGCGGCTCGACGCGGCCGAGATCGCCGCGCTCGACCCCGACAAGCTCGAGGCCGTGTTCAAGGGCCCGCCCGCCCTGCACCGCTTCCCGGGGTCGATGGGCAAGCGCACCCAGGCCCTGTGCCAGTACCTGGTCGACCACCACGACGGTGACGCCGCCGCCGTGTGGCGCGACGTCGACGACGGCCGCGAGCTGGTCACGCGGGTGCGGGCTCTGCCCGGGTTCGGCGCCGACAAGTCGAAGATCTTCACCGCCCTGCTCGCGAAGCGGTTCGGTGTCCGCCCGGCGGGCTGGGAGCAGGCGACGGCGCCGTTCTCCGACGACGAGCCCCGGTCGGTGGCCGACATCGACTCGGCCGAGTCGCTCCAGCGGGTGCGGGCCTGGAAGAAGATGATGAAGTCCCAGGGCAAGGGCAAGTCCGACTCCCCCACCTGACGCCCGCGGCCCAGCCAGCGGGCGCCCGGGTCAGCGGTGCAGGGCGTGGCGCTGGCGGTCGAGCCAGCCCAGCAGTACGGCCACGGTGCGGGGGTCGTGCCGCAGCGCGTGGCCGGCGCCGTTGATGAAGCGCAGCTCGGCGGAGCCGTGGGCATCCGCGAGCACCCGGGCGTCGAACGAGGGCACGACGTCGTCGTCGCTGCCGTGCACCACCAGCAGCGGCCGGGGGGCGTACGAGGCGACGCACGCCACCGCCCGGATCGAACGCAGCTCGCGTGACCAGGCGTCGAGCGACGGCGGGAACGACCGGTCGGTGATCACGCCCACCTCGCGCCCGTGCTCGAGCAGGCGGCGGGGATGCGAGGCCCAGTCGTCGAAGTCGCCCGGCGCGCCGAGCGCGGCGACGCCCTGGATGCGGGGGTCTGCCGCCGCCGCGCAGACGGCGAGCGACCCACCGGTGCCGAAGCCGGCCAGCCAGATGCCGAGGGGCCGCACGGTGCGCTCGAGGAAGCCGACGGCCGAGGCGACGTCCTCGAGCCACCCGCGCAGCGAGAACTGACCTTCGGAGTCGCCGCAGCCCCGGTAGGCGAACGCGAGCGCGGCCCATCCCATCTCGGTGGCGATGCGGTCCGCGAGCTCCGGCATCGTCTCGGGCGCGCTGGCGGCGGTGCCGGTGGACGGGTAGCCGTGGCACAGGACGACGGCGGGCACGGGACCGCTGGGCCGCCCCGGTGGGCGGGCGAGGTGCGCAGCGAGTGACAGCCCGCCGGAGCTGATGCGCTCGTCCACGCGAGAGGTGTCAGGCCGCGTCGGTGGCGTCGTCGACGCCCGCAGCCTGGCGAGCCCGTTGCGACGCCCGGGCGAGCCGGTAGCCGCGGTTGCGGGCCTCGGGAAGCGTGTCGGGGCCGAAGCAGATGTAGGTCTCCGCGGCCATGAGCTCGTCGACGGCCGCCTCGACCGTCTCGTCGGTGTTGTCGAGGTCGTAGACCACCTGGGTGCGCTTGTCGCCCACGTACCTGTAGTGCTCGAACCGGGTCGGCCGCTCCATGCGTCCGGACGGTACACCGGCGGTCGGCAGGGGCCGAAACCGCTGCGGGATCTCCCGCGTCCGGCGGCAGACTCACCGGGATGTCTGTTGCCGGCCCGACGACCGCTCCCCCGCCGGCCCGGTCGCTGCTCCGGCGCGGCCTGCGGCTGCTGTGGCTCAGCGTCCGCGCCCACCCGCGCCCGTTCACCGTGTCGATCCTCGGGGCGATGCTGTTCGGCAGCATGGCGGTGGCCGGGTCGTGGGCGATCGGCCGGGTCACCGACGAGGTGGTCCTGCCGGGCTTCCGCGACGGCGTCGCCGGCACGACGGTCGCCTGGGGCGCGGCGCTCATCCTCGGGGTGGCGGCGCTTCGCTCGCTCGGCGTGGTGGCCCGCCGCTACTACGGCATGAAGGCGGTGCGCGGGATGCAGCGCACCTGGTTCCGGCAGGTCACCGACACCTACCTGCGGGTGCCGCTGCGCTACTTCGGGGCGCAGCCCACCGGCCGGCTCATCGCCCATGCCGACGCGGACGCCGAGCGGGCCGTCACGGTGCTGCAGCCCCTGCCGTTCTCGGTGGGCGTCGTCGTCCTCATCGGCCTGTCGATCGTCAGCCTCGCCCTCATCGACCCGCTGCTCATGCTCGTCGGCGTGGCCCTGTTCCCGTCGCTCGCCGTGCTCAACCAGGTCTACAGCCGCCGGGTCGAGGCGCCGGCCGCCCGCACCCAGGCCCACCTGGGCGACGTGTCGGCGGTGGCGCACGAGTCGTTCGAGGGTGCGCTCGTGGTCAAGACCCTGGGCCTCGAGGCCCGCGAGGTGGCGCGGCTCGAGCAGGCCGCCGACGGGCTGCGCACGGCCCGCCTCGGCGTCGGGCGCCTGCGGGCCACGTTCGAGCCGGCGCTCGACGCGCTGCCCAACCTGGGCACGATCGTCCTGCTGGCCCTGGGGGCGTGGCGCATCTCGACCGGCGCGATCACGACCGGGGGGCTCGTGCAGGCCATGGCCCTGTTCGGCATCCTTAGCTACCCCATGCGGGTCGTCGGGTTCCTGCTGGAGGAGCTGCCGCGGGCGGTCGTCGCCGCCGACCGCATCGAGACCGTGCTGGCGACGCCGTCGCGCCCGCGCCCGCCGGCCGACGCCGCCACGCCGCTGCCGGCGGGGCCGCTCGCCGTCGATGTCGCCGGGGTGCGCTTCGGCTACCGGGACGGCCCCGTGCTCGACGGCCTCGACCTGTCGCTGGCCCCGGGCGAGGTCGTGGCGCTGGTCGGCGCGACGGGCTCCGGCAAGTCCAGCCTGTGCCACCTGCTCGCCCACCTCCACGAGCCCGACGCCGGCTCGATCCGGCTCGGCGGGGTCGACCTGCGCCGGGCCGAGCCCGAGTCGGTGCGCGCGCACGTGGCCCTCGCCTTCCAGGAAGCGTTCCTCTTCGCCGCCTCCGTGCGCGAGAACCTGACCCTGGGCGTGCCCGCCGGCGACGACGAGGTGTGGTGGGCGCTCGAACGGGCCCGCGCCGCCCGCTTCGTCGACCGGCTGCCCCG
>JAFGPU010000452.1 GCA_016936035.1 Acidimicrobiales bacterium | reverse complement strand
GGGTGCGGCAGCGGGGTGCTGGCCATCGCGGCGCTGGCGCTCGGCGCCGGCACCGCCGTGGGCGTCGACGTCGACCCGGCGGCGCGGTCGGCCACGGCCGCCAACGCGGGGCGCAACCGGGTCGCGGATCGGCTCGCGGTGGTCGACGACGTCGCCCGGGCGGGCGGCAGGTACGACCTGGTGGTGGCGAACCTGTTGCTGCCGCAGCACCGCAGCGTCGCACACGCGGTTGCAGGGGTGGTGGCCGAGGGCGGCCGCGTGGTCGTCAGCGGCGTGCTCGCCGCGCAGCGCGCCGAGGTCGAGGCCGCCTACCGGTCCGGGGGCCTGGACGTCCGAGCGCACCGCGCCGACGACGGCTGGCTGGCGCTCACGCTGGCGGCGCGGTGACCGCCTCGGTGGCGACGACCGCCTCGACCGGGAGCGGCGCGTAGACGTGGGGGAACACCTCGCCCGGACGGCTCTGCTCCCAGCGGAGGTCGCCGGCGACGGCGGCGGGGTCGAGCACGAGCAGCACCAGCGGCCCGGCGCCCCGGAAGTGGCGGGCCAGGGTGCTCGCGAGCTGGGCCCTGGTCGAGCAGTGCACGAAGCCCTCGGTGTCGAGGCTGGCCGGCGTCACCGCGCCGGCCTGCCGGGCGGCGTCCCAGGCGTCGGGTGTGGTGATGTGCAGGATGTCGTCGGCGCTCGCCGCGCGCCCGGCCGCCGTCATCCGCCCGCCTCGATGCGCGAGATGGCCCCGTCGAGCGACAGCACGTACAGCTCGCCCTCGGCATCCTGTCCGAACGACACCAGTTCGGAGCCTTCGGCGCTTTCGAACGTGTGCTCCTCGGTGACCTCGCCGTCGGCGGCCCGCAGCCCTCGGAGCTGGCCGGCGCAGTAGTCGGTGAACAGGTAGGCGCCGGTCAGCTCGGGGATGGCGGCGCCGCGGTACACGTAGCCACCCGTGACCGAGCACCCGCCCCGGCTGCGGTCGTACTCGAACACGGGCAGCACGCCGTCGGGAGGGTTGGACCCGCCCTCGTAGGGGTGGGCGCCCTCCATCTCGTTCCAGCCCAGGTTGGCGCCCCGGCCCGCGCCGTCGGCCGCAGGCAGCAGGTCGACCTCCTCGAAGGCGTTCTGCCCCACGTCCGCGATCCACAGGTCGCCGGTGTCGGCGTCGAACGAGAAGCGCCAGGGGTTGCGCACGCCGTACAGCCACACCTCCGGCGCCCCGCCCTGACCGTCGGCGAAGGGGTTGTCCTCCGGGATGCCGTACTCGGCGTCGCCGCTGGGCGCGGTCGGGTCGATGCGCAGCAGCTTGCCGAGCAGCGCGTCGGTGTCCTGCGCGTTGCCCTCCGGGTCGCCGGCCGAGCCGCCGTCCCCCAGGCCGATGTAGAGGAAGCCGTCGGGCCCGACGGCGATGTCACCGCCGTTGTGGTTCGCATAGGGCTGCTCGACCGCGAGCAGCTCGCGTCGGGAGCCGGTGTCGACCTCGTCGCCGGACATCGTGTACGCGTCGACCCGGGTGTCGCCATCGGGGGCCAGGCTGTAGCTGACGTACAGCGTGCCCCCGTCGGGCGAGAACGCGATGCCGAGCAGACCCTGCTCGACGTCGGTGACCACGTCGTCGCTGATGTCGAGCACCGGGTCGCCGAGGTCGTCGCCGTCGAGGGGCCGGACCCGGCCGGGACGCTCGGCGACGTACAGGGTCGAGGTGCCGGCCCGGGGGGCCAGCGCGGTCGGGCTGTCGGCCTGGGCCACCTCGGTGAGCGTGAGCTCGATCGTCGCCAGCGGCTGGGCGCCCTGCTCGAGCGGGAGGTCGGCGTCGGACAGCGTCGTCGTGGTGGTGGCGCTCAGGTCGCCCCCGCCGCCGTCGTCGTCGCCCCCACATGCCGCACCCGACAGGGCGACCAGGCACACCAGGGCAGCGGCTCGTCTCATCCGGGCGACGCTAGTGGCCGCGCCCGGGCGTGCCACATCAGCGCACCCGGCGGATCAGGCCCTCCTGCATGACCGTGGCGACCAGCGTGCCGTCCTGGGTGAACACCAGTCCCCGGGACAGGCCGCGTCCGCCGGTGGCGTTGGGGCTGTCCTGGGCGTACAGCAGCCAGGCATCGGCCCGGAACGGCCGGTGGAACCACATGGCGTGGTCGAGGCTGGCCATGAACATCGACGGGTCGAACCAGTTGCGCCCGTGGGGCCGCGTGGCCGTGTCGAGCAGCGTCATGTCCGACGCGTACGTGAGCACGATCGTGTGGAGGATCGGGTCGTCCGGTAGGCGGCCGTCGGCCCGGAACCACACGTTCTGGTGCGGCTCGGTCGACCGGATGCCGTCCGCGCCCGGCCAGTCGACGTGGCGGATGTCGATGGGGCGGGGGCGGTCGAACCACGGCGCCGTCTCGATGCCGGCCTCCGCCACCCGTTCGCGCATCGTCGGCAGGCTGTCGGGCGCCGGCACGTCGGGCATGGGCACGGCGTGGTCGAAGCCCTCCTCGGGTACCTGGAAGCTGGCCGACAGGTTGAAGATGACCTTGCCGTGCTGGATGGCCGCCACCCGCCGGGTGGTGAACGACCCGCCGTCGCGCAGGCGCTCGACCTCGTAGAGCACGGGCACCTGGGGGTCGCCCGCCCGCAGGAAGTAGGCGTGCAGCGAGTGCACCTGGCGGTCGGGCTCGACGGTGCGCGCCGCGGCCACGAGCGCCTGGCCGGCCACCTGCCCGCCGAAGATGCGCTGGCGGTCCTCGTCGGGCGACACGCCCCGGAAGATGTTCACCTCGATCGGCTCGAGGTCGAGCACTTCCACCAGATCGTCGACGGCGTCCTGCGGCACGACGGAAAGCTACCGTCCCGCCCCGTGAGCACCGATGTGACACCTGACCGCACCTTCCCCGACGGCTTCGTGTGGGGCACCGCCACCGCGGCCCACCAGATCGAGGGGGGCAACTGGAACAACGACTGGTGGGCCTGGGAGCACGCCGACCGCACCACCTGCGCGGAGCCGTCCGGCGACGCGTGCGACTCGTGGAACCGCAGCGACGAGGACGTGGCACTGGTCGCCGACATGGGCCTGGGCGCGTACCGGTTCTCGGTCGAGTGGAGCCGCATCGAGCCCGAGGAGGGCGAGTGGTCGCACGCCGCCGTCGCCCACTACCGGCGCCACTGCGAGGCGCTGCGCGCCCGGGGCATCGAGCCGACCGTGACCTTCCACCACTTCACCACCCCCCGCTGGGTCGCGGCGCGGGGCGGGTGGGAGGACCCGGCGACCGCCGACCGCTTCGCCGCGTACTGCGGTCGCCTGGCCGGCGAGCTCGGCGACGTCAT
>JAFGPU010000451.1 GCA_016936035.1 Acidimicrobiales bacterium | reverse complement strand
CTCGCCGGTGATCCACCGGCTGGTGCCGTCCGGCGCCGCGGTGCGCCCGTCGAGGCTGGCGGCCAGCTTCAGCACCACGTGGGGGCGCCCGGTCGAGCGGTGGGTGACGTAGGGGGCGAGCTGGTCGCGGACCACGTCGGCGGCGACGCCCGTCGTGACCTCGACGCCGGCGTCCCGGAGCCGGTCGATGCCGCGGCCCTGCACCTGGCGGTCGGGATCGGCGATGCCGACGACGACCCGGTGGACGCCGGCGGCGACGAGCGCATCGGCACAGGGTGGCGTGCGCCCGTGGTGACTGCACGGCTCGAGGGTGACGTACGCCGTGGCGCCCGCGAGATCGACCCCGGCCCGGGCTGCGGCTGCGAGCGCGGCGGCCTCGGCGTGAGGACCGCCGGGGGGCTGGGTGGCGCCCTCGACGGCGCGACCGTCGGCGGCGACGATCACGCAGCCCACCCACGGGTTGGGTGACGTGGCGGTGCGCACGGCGGCGGCCAGCTCGACGGCGCGCAGCATGCGCTGGTGATCGGCGTCGACGGGGGTCTGCGGGGTCACGCCGGGAAGCGTACGGGCGCCGGTCACGGGCAAAAATTAGAACACGTTCTAATTTTGGTCAAGGTGGGCGGCGCAGGGGCGTCAGTGCGGTCGGCCGCCCGAGAGCAGGTCGAGGGCGTGCGGCACCACGTCGATGACGGCCTCCAGGCACTCGACCGCCCCCGAGGACGACCCCGGGGTGTTGAGCACCAGCGCCCGGCCGACCGTTCCCGCCACCCCGCGCGAGAGCCGGCCCAGGGGGCTCACCAGCCGCATCGCCTCGGCCAACCCCGGCGCCTCGCGCTCGATCACCGTGCGCGTGCCCTCGGGCGTGAGGTCGCGCGGCCCGAACCCCGTGCCCCCCGTGGTGACCACCACCCCCGCGAAGCCGGCGGTCAGCTCGGTCAGCGCTGCGGCCACAGCGTCGGTGCCGTCCGCCGTGACGCGCCGCGCCACCACGGCGAACCCGGCGTCGCCGAGCCGGCGTTCGAGGGCCGCCCCCGAGCGGTCCTCGCGGGTGCCCTCGACCACCCCGTCGGACACGGTCAGCACCTTGGCCGGCCACCGGCGTTCGCTCATGGTCTGCGACCTCTCAGTCGGTCTCGTCGCCGCCGGTGCCGGCGGCGGGTCGGGTGTAGCGGAACAGGCACATGCCGTCGGTGCCCGCCGTCTGGGGCAGCAGGATCGCACCTCTCCCCCACGGCTCCCAGGGCTCGCCCGGCGGCGCCAGCGGCCGCAGGTCGGGGCGCCCGGCCGCGAGCCACTCGTCCACGCCGAGCGTCTCGGCGACGGTCAACGTGCAGACCGAGTACACGAGGGTGCCGCCCGGGCGCACCAGGTCGGCGGCCGCACCGACCAGGCGGCGTTGCAGCGCCGCCAGGCGCTCGATCGCGCTCTCCTCGACCCGCCAGCGCAGGTCGGGCCGCCGGCGCAAGGTGCCGAGGCCCGTGCACGGCGCGTCGACCAACACCCGGTCGAAGCGCGCGGGTCGCCAGGGCGGGGCGGTGCCGTCGGCCGTCACCGCCGCGATCGCGCCCGGACCGCCGACCAGGCGGGCGTTGTCCCGGACGAGCTCGACCCGACCGGGCCGCACGTCGGCCGCCGCCACCCAGGCGCCCGCGCCCGCCATGGCGGTGGCCTTGCCCCCGGGGGCCGCGCACACGTCGAGGACCCGCTCGCCGGCCCGGGCTCCCACGGCGGCCGCCACCTGCTGCGAGGCGGGGTCCTGCACGTAGCCGTCCTCGCGCTCGGACACACGAGCAGGCTCGTTCATCGCCGCGAGCGCATCCCGGGCCCGCTCCGGGCCCAGCGCACCGGTCAACTCGTCGAGCACCCAGTCCGGCACGCTCAGGCGGGTGGCGTCGTCGGGCCAGGCGACCGGCGCGCCCGCCACCCGGCGCAGCACGGCGTTGACCAGGCCCCGGGCGGGGCGCGGCGTCACCTCGACGGTCTCGCCCACCGCGGCGTGAGCCGGCACCCCGGCGAAGGCCAGCTGGTAGGCGCCCAACCGGAGGGCGTTGCGCACGCGCCCGTCGACGGGGCGGGCGAGAAAGCGGTCGACGAGGTGATCGCAGGCCCGCCGCATGCGGGTGGTGCCGTAGACCAGGTCGGTCACGAACCGGCGGTCGGCGGCACGCAGGCCCGAGCGATCGAGCGCCCCGGACAGCACCAGGTTGGCGTAGGCCCCGCCCTCGTCGATGCGCTGCAGCACGTCGAGGGCGACGGCACGGGAGGACGCCGGCCGCGACCCCACTCCCCCGGCCCGCCGCCCCGAGGTCGTCGCGGCGGGCTGTCCCCCGGTCCGGGCGCTCGTCGCGCGGCGGGGACGCCGGCCGGATCGCCGTCCTGCCGGGCGGTGGCCCCCACCGCCGGCCGTCACGTGCCCAACCCTGCGGTGACGTCGCCGTCGACGCCGTTGGCCCAGGCGGACGCGGCCATGCGCCGCCGACCCTCCGGCTGCACCTCGACGAGCCAGATGGGGCCTCCCCCCGCGGTGACCTCGACGCCGTCGTGCCGCGGTGCCGCCAGCGCGGTGCGCCACACCTTGAGCCGCTTGCCGCGATGGGTGGTCCAGGCGCCGCCGACGCGCACGACCCGGTGGACCGCCTCCGGGGAGACGTGCCAGTCGATCTCGAGCTCGGCGGCGTCGATCTTGTGGGCGTAGGTGGGCTCGCCCTGCTGCGGGCGGGGCTCACCGAGCCCGGCGGCGAGGTTGTCGACCAGCAGGTCGGCGGCGAGCGCCGCCAGCCGCGAGCGCAGCTCCGCGGCGGTCTCGTCGGGGTCGATGGCCACCTCGACCCGGTCGTAGATGCCCCCGGTGTCGAGCCCCTCCTCGACGACCATCAGATCGACGCCGGTGCGGCGGTCACCGGCGAGGATCGCCCGTTCGACCGGGGCGGCGCCACGCCAGCGCGGCAGCAGCGAGAAGTGCAGGTTGACCATGGGCAACGCCGCCAGCACGTGGGGCTTGACGAGACGCCCGAACGCCACGACCACGCCGAGGTCGGCGCCGGCGGACAGCACGTCGTCGACCGCATCGGTGACCGGCAGGCCCAGGTCGAGGGCCGCCTGCTTGACCGGGGAGGGCGACGTGCGACCGCCACGCCCCCGGCGCCGGTCGGGCTGGGACACGACCAGGGCCACGTCGTGGCCGGCGTCGACCAGCCGGCGGAGCACCACCACCGAGGGGTCGGGCGTCCCCAGGAACACGAGGCGCCCGGGGTGGCGGGGCGCCGGCGGCAGGGTCACCTGCCGAAGGAGAGGCCGCCGGCCTTGGGCTCGGCGCCGGCCAGGGCCGACGGGCCGATGCCCAGCTCGCGAATGGTCTTCAACGCCTGCTTGCGGGTGTCGGGATCGAGGCGCTCGAGCAGCAGCACGCCGTCGAGGTGGTCGATCTCGTGCTGGAAGGCGCGGGCCAGG
>JAFGPU010000450.1 GCA_016936035.1 Acidimicrobiales bacterium | reverse complement strand
GCCGACGCCTTCAGCGCCATCATCCACAAGGACAAGGCCTACGACTACGGCCGGCGCATGGCGGAGAAGCTGCGCGAGCTCATCCCGCGGCAGATGTTCGACGTCCCCATCCAGGCGGCGATCGGCAGCCGCATCATCTCCCGCGAGACGGTCAAGGCCAAGCGCAAGGACGTGCTGGCCAAGTGCTACGGCGGTGACATCACCCGCAAGCGCAAGCTGCTCGAGCGCCAGAAGGAGGGCAAGAAGCGCATGAAGAACATCGGGCGCGTCGAGGTCCCCCAGGAGGCGTTCGTCAGCGCGCTCCGACTCGAGGACTGATCCGGCGGGGCGCAGAGGACACCCTGTCCGGTGTTAGCAGTCGGTACACTCGACTGCTACCTGGGGGTATCAGCGGCACAGGGTCGTTGACCTCTCGGCGATGACGATGCTCGACGAACGCAAAGCGGCCATCCTCCGGGCAGTGGTGGAGGAGTACATCGACACGGCGCAACCGGTGGGGTCCGGCCACGTGGCCAAGGCCCCCGGTGTCGACGTCTCGTCGGCGACGGTGCGCAACGAGATGGCGGGGCTCGAGGCCGAGGGCTACCTCCGCCAGCCCCACACCTCTGCAGGGCGGGTGCCGACCGAGAAGGGCTACCGGTTCTTCGTCGACCACCTCCGCCAGCCCCGCCTACCGGGCCGGTCGGCCGAGGAGGTCCGTGACTTCTTCGCCCGCGCCCACGGCGAGGCCGAGCAGATGCTGGCCGAGACCAGCCGGTTGCTGTCCGACCTGACCAACCTGACCAGCGTCGTGGTGGCCCCGCCCCCGACCGAGGCGACCCTGCGGTCGGCCCAGCTGGTGACGATCAGCACCACGGCGGCCGTGCTCGTCGCCGTCCTCAGCGACGGCACCGTCGAGAAGCACACGATCGAGCTTCCCGATGGCACGGGCGACGAGCGGGTGGCGGCCAGCACCGCCCACCTGACCGCACACCTCAGCGGCAGCCCGCGCGACGCGCTCCGCCCCGTGCCGTCGACCGGCGACGCCGTCACCGACGATCTGGTGGCCCGCGCGTTGGCCGCCCTCACCGGACGCCCCCACGACGATCCGGAGCAGGTGTACGTGGGGGGCACGGCCCGCATGGCCCAGGCGTTCGACGCCATCGAGACCGTGCGCGAGGTGCTCGGCATCCTCGAGCAGCAGTTCGTCGTCGTGTCGTTGCTCCGCGACGTCATCGACCGTGGCCTGCACGTGGCCATCGGCACCGAGACCGGCGTGGCGCCCCTCGCCGAGTGCGCGCTGGTCGTCGCGCCCTATGACATCGAAGGCGAGCGCGCCGGCACGATCGGCGTGCTCGGCCCCACCCGCATGAACTACCCCCAGGCGCTCGCCGCGGTCGCCGTCGTGAGCAACCGTCTGTCCGTCCGCCTCACCGAGGGCTGAGAAAGAGAACTGTGGCCACCGACTACTACGAGCTGCTCGGCGTCTCCCGCACCGCCACCCCGGAGGAGATCAAGCGCGCGTTCCGCCGGCTGGCGCGCGAGCTGCATCCCGACACCGGCCACGGCGACCCCGACGCCGAGGCGCGCTTCAAGCAGGTCGCCCACGCGTACGAGGTGCTGTCCGACCCGGACAAGCGACGGCGCTACGACACCTTCGGCCCGGAGGGCGTCAACGGCGGCTCGCCGGCCGGCGATCCGTTCGGCTTCGGTGGCGGCGGCCTCGGCGACGTGTTCGAGGCGTTCTTCGGCGGCAGCCCCTTCGGTGGCCGCACCAGTGGGCCGTCGGGCCCGCCGCGAGGCGCCGACCTCGAGGTCGTCGCCGACCTCGAGTTCACCGAGGCGGTCTTCGGGTGCGAGCACGCGGTGTCGGTGCGCACCGCAGTGGCCTGCAGCGCGTGCCAGGCCACCGGCGCCGCCGACGGCACCGAGCCCGTGACCTGCTACGAGTGCCAGGGCACCGGTCAGGTGCAACGGGTGCGCCAGTCGCTCATCGGTCAGATGGTGACGTCGTCGCCGTGCGCACGGTGCGCCGGGTCCGGCCAGATCATCGCCAGCCCGTGCCCCGAGTGCCGGGGCGAGGGCCGGCTCGTCGAGGAGCGCACCTACACGGTCGACATCCCGGCCGGCGTCGACTCGGGCTCGACGCTGCGCCTGACCGGCAGGGGTGCCGTGGGGCCTCGCGGCGGCCCGGCGGGCGACCTGTACGTGCACCTGCGGGTCAAGCCCCACCCGCGCTTCACGCGCGACGGTGCGGATCTTCGCTGCACCGTGCACCTGCCGTACACGCAGGCCACCCTCGGCACGACGCTCGAGTTCGAGACGCTCGACGGTCCCGAGGAGGTCGAGGTGCCGCGCGCCACCGCGTCGGGCACCACCTTCCGCCTGCGGGGCCGGGGTGTCCCGCACCTCGAGCGCCGCAGTCGCGGCGACCTGCTCATCGACGTCGTGGTCGACGTCCCGACCGAGCTGTCCGAAGAGGAGGAAGAGGTCTTGCGCCGCTTCGCCGAGCTGCGGGCCGAGTCGGTGGCGCCCCCGCCCGCCGGGTTGATGTCGAAGCTCCGCTCCGCGTTCAAGTAGGCGCCCGTGCCCCCGCCGGGCGTCCCTGGCGACGGCGTCACGCCGCTCGGCGCGCGAGCGCACGTCTTCGTCGACGACATCGATGCGCCGCGCCTGTCGCCCGGCGATCACCACCACCTGGCGCGCGTGCTGCGGCTCGGGCCCGGTGCGGTCGTCACGGTGGGCGACGGTGCCGGGCGGTGGCGCCCAGGGCGGATGTCGGACGGCGACACCGTCGAGCCGACCGGCGACGTCGAGGCCGACGAGCGCCCGGCCCCGCTGATCACCGTGGCGTTCGCGCTGGTGAAGGGCGACCGGCCGGAGCTGACCGTGCAGAAGCTGACCGAGGTCGGCGTCGACCGCATCGTGCCGTTCGTGGCCGAGCGCAGCGTGGTGCGGTGGGATGCGGCCAAGGCCGATCGCCAGTGGGGGCGGTGGCGCGACATCGCCCGCCAGGCCGCCATGCAGTGCCGGCGCACGTGGCTGCCCGAGGTCGACCGCCTGGTGTCGTTCGCCGCCGTCGCCGCACTGCCCGGCGCGGCGATGGCCGACATCGAGGGAACGGCGCCGACCCTGGCTCGGCCCGTCGTCCTGGTCGGGCCGGAAGGGGGGTGGTCGCCCGGCGAGCGGGCGAGCCGGCTACCCCGCGTGCGCCTGGGATCGCAGGTGTTACGTGCAGAGACTGCATCAATCACAGCAGGCGCATTGTTGAGCGCGTTGCGTGATGGTTCCGTGCGCGAGCAGGCATGAGCAGTGACCAGGAGTGACCTCCGGCCGCGTTGCGCCTCGTGATGATCGGCGAGAGCGTGACGAAGGCGCACTCGCAGTGATTGTCGGCGACGGGGTCCAGTGCGTAGAGTAGGCAACTGCCTGCCGCGGGAGACCTTTCCGGGCCGGCGAGCCTGGGTCTGGCCGTACTTCTGGGGAACGGCCGAGGGAGGAAAACCAATGGACACCGATCTCGAGGTCGAGCGCGACAGCGGCTACGCCGCCAAGGTCGGGACGAGACTTCGTTCGATCCGCCGGCAGAAGCACTTGTCGCTGCAGGATGTCGAGGCGGCATCGGAGCACGAGTTCAAGGCGTCTGTGCTGGGGGCCTACGAGCGTGGGGAACGCGCCATCTCGGTCCCGCGCCTGCAACGGCTGGCCCGCTTCTATCGCGTGCCGGTCGATCAGATGCTGCCGAGCGACGACGAGTTGGGCATCCGGTCGCTGGCCGGCGACGAGCAGGTCGTCGACCTCACCGAACGCATGCGGGGCGCCCGGCGCGACGACCGTCCGGTCACCATCGATCTCGGCGCCGTCGAGCAGCTGGGCGGGCAGGAGGGCGAGATGCTCGCCCGCTACCTGCGCATGATCCAGGTGCAACGGGGCGACTACAACGGCCGCATGCTCACGATCCGCCGCGAAGACCTGCGGGCGGTGGCGTGCATCCTCGACTGCCACCCCGACCAGGTGCCGGCCCGGCTCGACAGCCTGGGCCTCTGCCTGGTGCGCTGAGGCAACCTCCGACGACGACCGATCGCCGGCCGCGACCGGCACGAAACCGAGGACCGGGGCGCCGTTCCGGTCCTCGGTCGCGCGTGCGGTCGGCGCGTCGGTTCCGGCCGCCGTCTCGACAGGCGCCGGTGTGCGCTGCTTCCCTGTCACTGCCCGCACCATGCCGTCCCCCACGCCTCCCGTCCCGTCCGCGGCCACCCCGCCGTTCGGCGTGTACCTGCACGTGCCGTTCTGCGCGGCTCGGTGCGACTACTGCGCCTTCGCCACCTGGACCGATCGGCACCACCTCCAGCGCGCCTACCTCGACGCGTGCCGCGTCGACATCGAGCGCCACGTCGCCGCGGGCCTGCCCCCGGCCACCAGCATCTTCGTCGGGGGTGGCACACCGTCCCTCGTCGCCCCCGACCAGCTCGTCGCCGTGCTCGACGCCGTCCCCCGCGCCTCGGACTGCGAGGTCACGGTCGAGTGCAACCCCGACACCGTCACCCCGGAGCTCGTGGCCGCCTACGTCGCCGGCGGGGTGAACCGGGTGAGCCTGGGGGTGCAGTCGATGGTCGACCACGTGCTCGCCGGCCTCGGCCGTACCCACGACCCGGCCGGGGTGCGGCGGGCCGTCGAGCTGGTGCGCGCCGCGAGCGTCCCCACTTTCAACGTCGACCTGATCTACGGCGGCGCCGGCGAGACGCTCGACGACTGGCGCCGCACCATCGACGGCACGCTCGCCCTGGATCCACCCCACGTCAGTGCCTACGCGCTGACGGTCGAGGCAGGAACGCCCCTCGCCGACGATCCGCGACGGCACCCCGACGACGACGACCAGGCCGAGAAGTACCTGATGGCCGCCGACGCCTTCGAGGCGGCCGGCCTCGGCTGGTACGAGATCTCGAACTGGGCGCGGCCCGGCCACGCATGCCGCCACAACCAGCTCTACTGGTCGATGGGCGAGTACCAGGCCTTCGGGTGCGCCGGCCACTCCCATCGCCGTGGTCGCCGCTTCTGGAACGTGCGCACCCCCGAGCGCTACATCGATGCGGTCACGTCGGGCCGGTCGCCGGAGGCCGCGGGCGAACGCCTCGACCCTGACGACCGCCGGCTCGAGGCGCTGCAGCTCGCGGTGCGCACCCGGGCCGGGGTGCCGGCGGCGGCGCTCCCGGTGGACGAGCTGGCCGACCTCGTCGAGGTGGTCGACGACCACGCCGTCCTCACCGTGCGAGGCCGGCTGCTCGCCAACGAGGT
>JAFGPU010000449.1 GCA_016936035.1 Acidimicrobiales bacterium | reverse complement strand
GCGGTCAGCACGACGTTGGCGATCGCGTCCGGGTCACGGGTGTCGCCCAGCTCGCAGAACCACCGGGCGCTTGACCGGCCACCGGGGTCGTCCAGCAGGGCGCGGGCGAGCGACGTCTTGCCGACCCCGGCCGGCCCGGTCAGGGTGACCACGCGGTGGTCGGCGAGGCGGGCGCGCACGGCGTGGAGGTCGGCATCGCGCCCGAGGACGGCCTTGCTCGGCGGCGACGACCAGCCGGCCGAGAGGGAACGTCCGCTCTCCCCGCCACGGCCCTCGCCACGCCCCGCGACCTGCTGCTCGACGACGTCGCCGATGAACCGGTAGCCGACACGGTGCACCGTCTTGATCATCCCCTGGGTGCGGCCGTCGTCGCCGATCGCGGACCGGGCGACCTTGATCTGCGACGTGAGGGCCGACTCACCGACGAACCGGTCGCCCCAGATCGAGTCGAGCAGCTCTTCCTTGGGAACCGTCCGGTCACGGTGCTCGATCAGGTAGACGAGCACGGCGAGGGTGCGGGGCTCGAGCTCGACGGGCTGGCCGTCGACCAACAGCTCACGGGCCTCGACATCGAGCAGGCACGCGCCGAACCACCACCGCCGCCTCGCCATGGCGCGCACTCTACCAACGCGCTCCTGCCTGCTGACGTGCGCCGTGACCTGGGCCGGCCGCGGGCGGCGCTCAACGCCGCGGGTCGGACCGCTGGCACTCGACTTCCGCCAGACTGGGCCCGATGGAGACGCTCGATGGTGTTGAGGTCATCGCCTTCAGGGACGCTGCGGCGTGGGAGTCGTGGTTGGCGGACAACCACGGGCGCCGGGCCGGGGTCTGGCTGAAACTGGCGAAGAAGGGCTCGGGCGTTCCCTCGGTGACGAGCGACGAAGTCGTCGACATCGGGTTGTGCTACGGCTGGATCTCGGGCCAACGCCGGTCGGCGGACGACGGCTACTACCTGCAGAAGTACGTGCCACGCCGGCCCAGGAGCCTGTGGTCGCGGGTGAACGTCGACAAGGTCGAGGCGCTGATCGCCGCCGGGCGCATGCGCGAGCCCGGGTTGGCCGAGGTCCGTGCTGCGCAGGCGGACGGCCGATGGGAGGCGGCGTACGCGGGACAGAAGGACGCCACGGTTCCCGTCGACGTCGTCGCCGCGCTCCAGCGAAACCGGCGGGCGCAGCAGGTCTTCGGCGCGATGGACAGGACGAGCCAGTACCGCCTCTACCTTCCCGTGCTCCAGGCGCGGACGCCCGCCGCACGAGCTGCCCGCGTGGACAAGCTGATGGCCACGCTGGAGGCGATCCCCACCGTTGCCGGCGACGCCGAAGGGCAGGACTGACGCGCGAGCCATCGCCCGCCAGTGCCGAGGCGCGCTGACCAGCCGCGCGCCACCGAACGTCAGATCGCGGCCCCGGGGCGATGGGCGTACGTCGCCTGCCAGTCGACCACGACGCGGCGCTCGGCGATGCGCCACACGCCGCCGTCCTCTGCGCGGTAGCGGTCCAGGTACCGGATGTACATCACCATCGTCGCGCCGTCCCCTGCCGCCGGATCGAGGTGGTGGGCGATGCAGTACACCTCGCCCTCGGCGTCACCGCCGTCGACCTCGTAGGAGGCCTGGCCCAGCATGTGGAACGTCTTCGGGAAGCGGGCGATCAGCTCCACGATGCGCCCCAGCTCGGCGTGGCCCTGCAGCACGCGGCGCGGCTCGTGCGGACCGCCGTCGGTCACGACGGCGAGCGACGCGTCGGGGTGGAAGGCGCTGAGCAGGCGGTCGCGGTCCCGCCGATCCACGCCGCTGGCGTAGGCGACCGACAGCGCACGCAGCCGGGCATGGACCGCCAGCGGGTCCTCGCTCGCGACCATGTGATCCATCTCTCCCCCCTCGACCTCAGGTCACCCGAGGTCGTCCTCTTCTACAACACCGCGGGCACATCCGACCACGGGGCGTCTTGTGGCCCCTCGCGATCCGGTGCACACTCGGGCGCTGCTGTGCAGTCGCACGGCACGGTTGGGAACGAGGGGGACGGACGTGGCGATCAGCGTCGTGCAGTGGACCACGGGCAACGTGGGCAGGGAATCGGTCAAGGCGATCGCCGCCAACCCGGGCCTCGAGCTGGTCGGGTGCTATGCCTGGTCGCCCGGCAAGGTCGGTATCGACGCCGGCGAGCTGGCCGGCATCGGGCCCCTGGGCGTCGTCGCCACCGACGACGTGGACGCGTTGCTCGGCCTGAAGCCCGACTGCGTCGTCTACAACCCGCAGTGGCCGTCGGTCGACGAGCTGGCCCGCATCCTCGGCGCCGGCGTCAACGTCGTCAGCACCGCCGCGTTCATCAACGGGCACCGCCTCGGCGCGGCGCGCGACCGGCTGGTCGACGCCTGCGAGCGGGGCGGCTCGTCGCTGATGGGGACCGGGGTCAGTCCGGGCTTCGCCGAGGTGGTCGCGCTCACGGTCGCCGGGATCTGCAGCCGGATCGACCGCGTCACCGTGAAGGAGCAGGCCGACACCTCCTTCTACGACTCCCCCGCCACCGAGCGCCCGGTGGGGTTCGGCCAGCCGATCGACACGCCCGGCCTCGACGACATGGCCCGCGAGGGCACCGCGGTGTTCGGCGAGGCGGTCGCGATGGTGGCGGACGCACTCGGCGTCGAGCTCGACGAGATCGTCTGCGAGGCCGAGTTCGCCCAGACGACCGCCGACGTCGAGATGGCCTCGTGGACCATCCCCGCCGGCTGCGTCGCCGGCGTCAGCGCCAGCTGGCAGGGTCGCGTCGGTGACCGCACGGTGGTCGAGCTGAGCGTGCGTTGGAAGAAGGGGTCGACCCTCGAGCCCGACTGGGTCATCGAGAAGGACGGGTGGCAGATCGAGGTCACGGGGCTGCCCACCGTGACGACCTCGCTCGACTTCCTGCCGCCGCCCGACTTCGAGGCCGAGACCATCGAGGACTTCATGGCGATCGGCCACATCATCACGGCCGTCCCGGCCCTCAACGCCGTCCCCGCGGTCGTGGCGGCGGCGCCGGGGATCGTGACCTACCCCGACCTGGGGATGCCGATGCCGCGCGGGTGGGTGCCGGTCCCCTGACCGGCTCGGCGCTCCGGGGTCAGAACAGCTCCTGGCCGGTGGTGCGGTGCCGGTCGGGGAAGTCGCGGTAGAGCGACGCCTGGAAGTTCGTGACCAGCGAGTTCACCCCGTGGTGCTCGCCCTCGACCGGCTGCTCGCGAGCCGACGCGAGGCGGAAGGCCTCGTCGAGCTGGGCGAGGTCGCGGGTCTCGATCAGCACTTTGAACTCCTGGCCGTGACCGAGGCCCAGCTTCCGCCGCAGCAGCCGCCACGACTCGATCGCGCCCCGCTCGACGAGCCCGCCCAGGTAGGTCTCGAGCGCCGCCACGAACGCGCTGTCACGTACGCCGGGTCGCAGGTCCACGGCGATCTCGTAGACGTCCATCGTCTGTGACTCCTCGTCGGTCGCCGTCGTGTGCGGACACCGTAGTGGCGGCCGGGCGTGCCGAAGACCGGTCGCTAGCGATGCTCGGCCGTTAGCGATGCTCGGGGTTGGGGAAGTCGAACCGGCAGCCCGCATCCCACGCACTGCGCTGGTTGCCGTGGGCGGGGAAGCCGCCGGCATCGCGGAGCAGGCGGGCCAGGTGCATCAGGTTCCACGCCATGAACGTGGTGTTGCGGTTGGTGAAGTCGTTCTCGGGCCCGCCCGAGTCGGGGTCGAGGTAGGACGGCCCGGGCCCGACCTCGCCGAGCCAGGAGGCGTCGGCCTGGGGCGGGATCGAGAACCCGAGGTGCTGCAGGGAGTAGACGATGTTCATCGCGCAGTGCTTGGCCCCGTCCTCGTTGCCGGTCACGAGGCAGCCGCCGACCCGGCCGTAGTAGGCGTACTGGCCGGCGTCGTTGAGCAACGCCGAGCTGCCGTAGAGCCGCTCGATCACGCGCGTGCACACCGAGGACTTCTCGCCGAGCCAGATCGGGGTCATCAGCACGAGGATGTCGGCCGCCATCACCATGTCGTAGAGCTGCGGCCACGCGTCGCTGGCGGCGCCGTGGTCGGTCATGTCCGGTTGGACCCCGGGTGGCAGGTCCCAGTCGACCGCTCGGACCATGTCCACCGACACACCGTTCGCCTCCATGACGGCGACGGCGATGCGGGCGAGCCCCTCGGTGTGGGACTGCTCGGGCGACGGCTTCAGCGTGCAGTTCACGAACAGGGCGGACAGGTCGGAGAAGTCGGACGGATTCTCGTCGCACAGCTTCTGTTGGCGGGCATCGAGGGTCATCGATCCTCCCGGGACGGCCACGGTGTCGGCGATCACCACGATGCCGGACGCGCACGCGGCTCGGCGAGGGCTCGGCGAGGGCTCCTCCCCTCAGCGGAACACGGGGATGATCTCGTCGGCGATCCGGTGCAAGGCCTCGAGGTGCTCGCCGAGGGAACGGGCCGGGGGCATGGGCACCATCGTCTGGGTGACGCCGATCTCGCGGAGCCGGCCGACGGTGTCGATCGTCTCCTGCGTGCTCTGCGGAGCCCCCGGGCGACCGGCGTCGCCGCTGAGCGGGCGATGGTCCTCGTCCACCGCGAGCGTCGTCAGCGGCATCACCACCTCGAAGGGACGCGTGCGCGCCTCGAACTCCGGTAGCGACCGGATGTGGTCGAGGCATCCCCGGAGCTGCTCCGCGGTGATCAGCCACGGGAACCAGCCGTCGTGACGCGCCGCCCGACGCATCGCCGCCTCCGAGTTCCCCCCGATGATGATCGGTGGATGCGGCCGCTGCACCGGCTTGGGCTCGAACGCCACGTCCTCGAACCCGACGTACCGACCGTGGTACTTCGGCTCCTCCTCCGTCCACAGCTCGATCATCGCCGCCAGGTACTCGTCGGTGAGCCGACCACGCTCGTGGTAGGGCGCGCCGAGCACCTCGAACTCGCGCTCTGCGTGACCCACGCCGATGGAGAGCCGCACCCGACCGCCCGAGAGCAGGTCCAACGTGGACACGGCCTTCGCGAGGACCACCGGATGGTGATACGGCAGGACGATGACGGCCGAGTCCACCTCGATGCGCGACGTGGCGCCCGCGACGAACGCCATGGCGGTCATGGCGTGCGACCAGAACGGTCCCATCAGCTCCGCCATGTCGATGGGCATCACGATGTGCTCCGACATCGAGATGCAGTCGAACCCGAGGTCGTCGGCCGTGCGAGCGACGAGCTGGAAGTCCTCCGGCCCCATCTCGCGCTCCCAGTCGGCCGTGATCGGGGGATAGCGGTCCGCCCCGGGCAGACCCGTGGCGAACCGCATCACACCCTCCCGATCCCCGCGGTCTCGCTGCCGAGGATCATGTCCTCGGTGTGCATGGCTGGTCCCCCTCTGCGACCGGCGGCGCGCGCTGCTCGCACGCTGTTGCAGTTCTAACACACCGTGGCAAGTGCAGCTATGGTGCCGGGCGTGTCCGACGTCGATGCCGCGCCCGCACGAGCGGGAGGATCCCGGGTGAGAGCCCGGAGTAGCCGGCGGATCCTCGATGCCGCGCGCGCACTCGCCGACGGCGGCGGCATCGAGGAGCTGTCGATGCGGCGCCTCGCGCACGAGGCCGACGTCAGCGTGCGGACGATCTACAACCTGTTCGGCGACAAGGACGGCCTCGTCGAGGCGCTCGTGCGCGACTCCTTCGACGCGATGGACGTCGCGGTCGGCGACCTCGACGCCGACGACCCGATCGAGCGCATCTGGCAGGCCGTGACCATCTCGATCGAGATGAACTGCCGCTACGTGCCCAAGGCGGTGGTGGCCGCCGTCGTCACCGACGCCACTCTGCAGCGTGAGCTGTCGAGCTACTGGCCCGGCCTGGAGCTGACCCTCGACGCCATCCGGACCGCGACACGATCACGCGCCCTGCGCGCCGACCTCGCCGCGGAGACGCTCTTCGCACACGCCGGCGCGGTGTTCCTGCACCTCCTCTGGCGGTGGTCCCAGGGCGAGATCGACGAACCCACGCTCACCGCCGGTGTCCTCCACGCGTTCGACGTCAGCCTCCTCGCCGTCGCGACCCCGCGGGTGCGCGTCCGCCTGCTCGCGCACATCGCCGCACTCGACCCACAGCTCCCCCACCTCGTCCCCCGCTGACAGGAAGGACCGACGACGCCATGCTCCCGACCGCCCGACGAACCCCGGAGACGATCTCATGGTGATGTCCCTCGACCTGACCGGCCGGCGTGCGCTGGTCACCGGAGGCGGGCAAGGCGTCGGCCGCAGCATCGCCCTCGGGTGCGCCGCCGCCGGCGCCGAGGTGGCCGTCAACGACCTCGACGCCGGACGGGCGCAGGCCGTGGTCGACGAGATCGAGCAGCGCGGCGGCCTCGGCCAGGTGGCGGTGTTCGACGTCACCGACTTCGCTGCGGTGGAGGCGGCCGTCCAGGGCGTCGGCCGCATCGACGTGCTCGTCAACAACGCCGGCAACGCGGGAGCCGCAGGCTTCGGCGATCGCAGCGCCTTCGCCGACACCAGCCCGGCCGACTGGGAGCCGTTCCTGCGGGTCAACCTCTACGGCGCCATGCACTGCAGCCGTGCGGTGCTGCCGGCGATGATCGAGTCGGGGTGGGGGCGCCTCGTCACCATCGTCTCCGACGCCGGCCGCACCGGTGACGTGGGTGGCGCCGCCTACAGCGCTGCGAAGGCCGGCGCGGCCGGGCTCACCCGGGCGCTGGCCCGCGAGAACGGCCGCTACGGCATCACCGCCAACAACATCTCCCTCGGCACCATGCGCACCCCCGCCACCGAACCGGTGTGGTCCGATCCCGGCAGCGACCTCGCCAAGGGCATCCTCCGCAGCTACGTCGTGCGCCGTCCCGGCGACCCCGACGAGGTCGCCAGCCTCGCCGTGTACCTCGCGAGCGACCACGCCGCGTGGATCACCGGCCAGACCTACCCGCTCAACGGCGGCTACTCGTTCGCGCTGTGACCGCCACCACCGCTCCCCTCGCCGGCGTGCGGGTGCTGGACCTGTCGAGGTTCGCTCCCGGCGCCTTCTGCACCCTGCTGCTCGCCGACCTCGGCGCCGATGTCGTCAAGGTGGAAGCCCCGGGAGCCGGCGACGGCCTGCGCGGCATGTACGGCCCGGGCTTCGACGCCGCCCACGTCGCACTCAACCGCGGGAAGCGCTCCGTCGCCCTCGACCTCCGCCACGAGAACGCCGCCGCGGTGCTCGAGCCGCTCGTCGGCTGGTCCCACGTGGTCGTCGAATCGCACCGTCCCGGCCAGCTCGACCGCTTCGGTCTCGGGTACGAGGCGATGACCGCCCGCCATCCCCACGTCGTGTGGTGCTCGATCACCGGGTTCGGCGACGTCGGCCCCCTCGCG
>JAFGPU010000008.1 GCA_016936035.1 Acidimicrobiales bacterium | reverse complement strand
TGGCCGACGTCGTGGTGTGCGGGGGCACCGAGTCGTGCGTCACGCCCGTGACGATGGCGGCATTCGCCCGCATGGGCGCGCTCAGCAAGAACCCCGACCCCGCGGCAGCATCGCGCCCGTTCGACGACGACCGCGACGGCTTCGTCATGGGCGAGGGCGCGGCGTTCGTGGTGCTCGAGCCCTACGCGCAGGCCGTCGCCCGGGGCGCCGACATCCTGGGCGAGGTCGCCGGCTACGGCATGACCTGCGACGCCCACCACATCACCGCGCCCGTCGAGGACGGCTCGGGCGCGGTGGCCGCGATCGAGATGGCCCTCGCCGATGCCGGCCTCGCGCCCACCGCCATCGGGCACGTCAACGCCCACGGCACGTCGACGCCCCACAACGACAGCGCCGAGGCCGCGGCCATCGCCAAGGTGTTCGGCCCGAGCGCCGTGCCGGTCACCTCCGTCAAGGGGGTCACCGGTCACCTCATCGGTGCGGCCGGGGCGGTCGAGGCCGTCGCCACGGTGCTGGCGGCCGACCGCGGCACGGTGCCCCCCACCGCCAACCACCACCACACCGACCTGCCCGTCGACGTGGTGGCCGGCGAGCCGCGCGCGATCGAGCGCAGTCCGGCGGTGTCGACGTCGTTCGCCTTCGGCGGCCACAACGTCGCCCTGGTGATCGCACCCGTCTGATGGTCGCCGTCGTCGCCGGCCCACCCGCGCCCCGGCTGCCCATCGGCCGGGGGCGGCCGGGCACCGTCGACGCCGGCGTGGGCGACGCACCGTGGCTGCCGACCTCGCGGCCGGTCGCCTGGTTCCGGGGCAACCCGTCGACGCTGCACGCCTCGGACACCGAGGTGATCACCCGCACCGTGAACGGGGCCGTCGACGCCGGGGTGCCCCTCGTCGGCGTGCTCGGGCAGGCGGGCGTGAGCGCGCACAGCGGCATGCCCGCCCTCCACGGCTGGGGGCAGGTGGCCCGCGCGCTGGCCGCGGCCTCCGGGCTGGTGCCGACCCTGCTGGTGGTCGACGGCCCGTGCCTGGGTGGGCCGTCGCTGGTGCTCGGCCTCGCCGACATCGTCGTGATGACGGCGCGGGCCCAGGCGTTCGTCAACGCCCCGGCCAGCACGGCCCGCATCACGGGATCCGAGCTGCTCGACGCCGACCTCATCGGCGGCTCGTTCGTCCACGGCGCGCGCACGGGCGTCGCCGACGTCGTCGTGGGCGACCTCGACGCCGCGGTCGACGTCGTCGCCGACCTGCTCGACCTGCTGCCGGCCAACAACCACGAGGCGCCGGCGGCGGTCCCGTGCGCCGACCCCGCGGACCGGCCCGCCAGCGGGGCCGCCGCCACCGTCCCCGTCGACCGGCGGGCGTCGTACGACGTCCGGGACGTCATCGGCGACGTCGTCGACGACGGCTCGTTCATCGAGCTGCGGGCCCGCTTCGGCGCGTGCGTCGTCACCGGGCTCGCGTGCATCGCGGGCATGCCGGTGGGCGTGCTGGCCAACCAGCCCAGCCAGCTCGCCGGGGCCATCGACATCGAGGGATCGCAGAAGGGCGGCGCCTTCGTCCGCTTCTGCGACGCCTTCGGTCTGCCGCTGGTCACCCTCGTCGACACGCCGGGGTTCCGGCCGGGCCGCGAGCAGGAGTGGCGGGGCATGATCCGCCACGGCGCCAAGCTGGCGTTCGCCTACGCCGAGGCGACGGTGCCTCGCGTGTGCGTCGTGCTGCGCAAGGCCTACGGCGGGGCGTTCATCGTCATGGACTGCAAGTCGATGGGCAACGACTGCGCGCTCGCCTGGCCCAGCGCCGAGATCGCGGTCATGGGCGCCAAGGGCGCCGTCGAGATCCTGGGCCGGCGCGAGCTGGCGGCGGTGCCCGAGGGCGCCGAGCGCGACGACCGCCGCGCCCAGCTCGAGGCCCAGTACGAGGCCACCCACCTCTCACCGGCTGCCGCGCTCGACCGTGGCTACGTCGACGAGGTGATCGAGCCCGCCGACACCCGGCGGGCGGTCGCCGGGGCGCTGGTGGCGCTCGCCGCCAAGCGCGAGCGCCTGCGCCACCGCCGCCACGACAACATCCCCCTCTAGACCGACAAGGACGCGACGATGCTGCTCGACGGCAAGAAGCTGGTGGTCACCGGCGTGCTGACCAAGGACTCGATCGCCGCCGCGGTGGCCCGGCTCGCCCAGGAGCAGGGCGCGGAGCTGGTGCTCACGTCGTTCGGGCGGGGCATGCGCCTGACCCAGCGGGTGGCCCGCACGCTGCCCGCCCCCGCCGACGTCGTCGAGCTCGACGTCACCGATCCCGCCCAGCACGCGGCGCTCGCCGACGAGCTCGGCACCCGCTGGGGCAAGGTCGACGGCGCCCTCCACGCCGTGGGCTTCGCACCCGAGGCGTGCCTGGGCCAGGACGACGGCATCCTCGCGGCCGGCTGGGACGACGTGGCCACGGCGCTGCACGTGTCGGCCTACTCGCTCAAGTCGCTGACCGAGACGCTGCTGCCACTGATGCCCGACGGCGGTTCGGTGGTCGGCCTCGACTTCGACGCCACCCAGGCGTGGCCCGCCTACGACTGGATGGGCGTGGCCAAGGCCGCGCTCGAGGCCACCAACCGGTACCTCGCCCGCGACGTCGGCGCCCGGCGGGTGCGGGTCAACCTGGTGGCGGCCGGCCCCCTGCGCACGCTCGCGGCCCGGTCGATCCCCGACTTCGCCGCCATGGAGGACGCCTGGGCCACGCGGGCCCCGCTCGGGTGGGACGTCCGGGATCCCGAGCCCGTCGCCCGGGCCTGCGTGGCACTGCTGTCGGACTGGTTCCCGGCCACCACCGGCGAGATCGTCCACGTCGACGGCGGCGCCCACGTGGTGGCGCTGTCGCGGGCCGAGGCGCAGGCCTCGCTCGACGCCGTCGCCGAGCGCGACGGGGCCCGATGACCGTGTCGCTCGCCCCGACCGCGCACGACCACGATGGCGAGCGGCGGCGGTCCCGTCCTATGAGGGTGCCGCTCGCCCCGGTCGCGCACGACGACCGTGGAACGGCCCGATGACGGCTGACCTGGCCGCCAGCGACCCGGTCGGGCTGCTGCCCCACCGGCCCCCGTTCCGCTTCGTCGACGCCGTCGACGAGCTGGTGCCGGGCGAGCGGGTGGTCGCCCGCTACCGCGTGACCGGCGACGAGGCGTTCCTCGCCGGCCACTTCCCCGGCAACCCGGTGCTCCCCGGGGTGATCCAGCTCGAGGCACTCGCCCAGGCGGGGGCCATCGCCCTGCTGGCGCTCGACCGCTACGCCGGCTCGTTGCCGCTGTTCGGTGGTGTCGAGGGGGTGCGGTGGCGGCGGCAGGTGCGGCCCGGCGACGAGCTCACGCTCACGGTCGAGCTCGAGAAGCTGTCCGCCCGGGGCGGCTGGGGTGCCGCCACGGCGACGGTGGGCGGCAAGACCTGCTGCCAGGCACGGCTGTTCTTCGTGCTCGCGCCCGCCCCCTGACCGTCGCGCGGGCCGAGGAGCGCGCCCGGCTGTCAGCCGTCAGCCGTCGGCCGGCTGCAACGAGTCGAAGACCAGCGCGTCGACGGCCAGCCCCCACGGCGGGCGGAGGAACCCGAGGGCGCGCACGTCCTCGAACCAGTGCCCGAACGGCGAGCGGCGCGAGAACGTGCCGCCCCCCAGCACCTTGCACAGCCGTCCGAGGCACGACTCGGCGAGCTGGGCGCCGGCCATCTTGGCCCGCACCGTCGCGCCGCCCGACGGGCCCCCCGACTCGACGGCGCGCAGCGCGCCCTCGTACACCTGCGCCATCGTCCACGCCTCGAGCTCAGCCTGGGCCCATTCGACCTGCTCGTAGGCGCGCAGGGTCGCCGCCCGGGGTGTGAGCTGGGCGCGGGCGGTGTCGACCGCCTCCTCGACGATGCCGAGCACGACAGCGGTGAACAGGGTGCCGAAGAACGGTGCCGCGCCGTCGATCAGGTCGCCGAGGTGACCGGGCCATGCCGACCTGACCGCAGCGGCACCCTCGAACGCCAGCGCGTGGCTCTGGGTGGCGGTCATGCCGTGCCCGTCCCACGGCGCCACCAGCGAGATGCCGTCGGCGCCGTCGAGGTCGCTGGGCATCGGCACGTAGAACCAGTCGGGCTGGTCGTCGCCGTCGGCCACCGCCGTGGTCAGCATGTAGGACGTGACGCCGGTGCCGCTGCCGAAGTGCTTCTGCCCGGTGAGGCGCCACCCCTCCTCGGCCCGTCCGTCGCCGTCGACCCGCCGGGCCGCGGCCCGGGTCCGCGACACGTCGCCGCCGCTGCCCGGCTCGGAGGTGATCGTGCCCCACCAGGCCCCCTGCTCGACGGACGTGAAGATCACGTCGCGCTGGCGGCGCCAGGCGTCGGCGTCGGGCTCGGGCACCTCCGGGGTCGCCAACCAGAAGGCGAGCACGGCGGGGTGCATCGAGGTGGTGAGCGCCAGGGACGAGTCGCCCCGGGCGAGCACCCGGTAGATCTCGCAGATGCCCCGGGTGGACGAGGTGACGTCGCGCCACAGCCCGCCGCGCTCGACGGGGAGGCCGGTGCGCAGCAGCCCGGCGGCGGCCAGGTCGTCGAGGTCGGCCGGGTCGAGCCGGTCGCGTTGCTGGCGCTCGCGCCGCTCGCCCGCGTAGCGCTCGGCCAGCGCTGCGACGGCGTCGCGCACGGCGCCGGCGTCGGCGGCGTGCGACAGACCGGCGTCGGTGGCCTGCGACCCGCTTGCGTCGGTGGCGTGCGACCCGCCGGCGTGGCGACCTGTCCCGCTCTCGGTGGTCATGTCCCGCCTCCTGGTAGCCGTCCGTCGCCGAACATAGGGCCCGTGGGCGGGGTTCGCCACCGGTCCTGGTCGGCTGCGACGATGGCCGGGTGACGTCCCCCACCGATCCGCCCGCCACCGCCCCCACGGCCGGCGACGCTCCCCCGGTCGACCAGGCGCTGCTCGAGGTCGCGCTCGACGTGGCACGCGCCGCCGGTGAAGCGACGCTGCGCTGGTTCCAGGCGCGCGACCTGGCGGTCGACAGCAAGGCCGACGGCACCCCGGTCACGGCCGCCGACAGGGCGGCCGAGCGGCTGGTGCGCGAACGCCTCGCCGCCGCGTTCCCCGACGACGGCGTGCTCGGCGAAGAAGAACCGGAGAGCCCGGGCACCTCGGGCCGCCGGTGGATCGTCGACCCGATCGACGGCACCAAGGCGTTCACCCGGGGCGTGCCCTTGTATTCGACGCTGCTGGCCCTCGACGACGAGCACGGCCCCGCCGTCGGCGTCATCGTCCTGCCGCCGCTGAACCAGGCGGTCTACGCCGGCCGCGGCCTGGGCTGCTGGGCCGACGGCGCACCCGCCCGGGTCAGCACCACCGCGTCGTTGGCGGGTGCCTACCTGACCTCCAGCAGCTACTCGCACTGGGACGACGACGCCCTGCTGACCGTCAAGCACGCGGGCTGCCACCTGCGCACCTGGGGCGACGGCTACGGCTACGCCATGGTCGCCACGGGGCGGGCCGACGCCATGGTCGACCCGAC
>JAFGPU010000066.1 GCA_016936035.1 Acidimicrobiales bacterium | reverse complement strand
CGAGCGTCGCCCGCTGACCGCCACGCTGCGGCGCGGCGGCGGCCCGCGCGCGTCCCGGGTGCCGTGGTCGCTGTGCTACCTCTTGACATCTAGCGATATATCGCTATCTTCTTCGTAACGATTTGTCGCGTCGCGTGCGCTGACGGCGCGCCCACGCGGCGGAGCAGGGCCGGCCCGCCGGCGGCGGCACGAGGGAGCGAGGTGGTCGAGACGTGGGTCAGCGAGGCGGTCCCCGCACGCGCGGGTCCCAGCGCGCCCGGCGTGGGGCCATACGAGACGCCCTGCTCGTCGTCCTCGCCGAGCGACCCATGCACGGCTACGAGCTGATCACCGAGCTGGAGGCCCGCAGTTCGGGACGGTGGCGGCCGAGCCCGGGCTCGGTCTACCCGGCCCTCGGCCGCATGGAGGAAGACGGGCTCGTCACGGCCGAGGAGCGCGACGAGAAGAAGGTGTTCTCGCTCACCGCTCGGGGCCGCACCGTGCGTGAGGCTCTCGACGTCGACGGCGCCGACCCGACGCCGGACCACTGGCGCGAGCCCGGAGACGCACACGGGGCCTTGCGCGCCTTGCCCGCCGAGATCGCCGGCCAGGCCCGGCAGCTGCGTCGCTTCGGCTCAGACGACCAGGTCGACAGGGCCGCGGCTCTGCTCGAGGACGTCAAGCGCCAGCTGTACGCCCTCCTCGCCGACGGCCCGAGGCGGGATGACCACGAGGACGAGGCCGGCACCTGATCGATGCCGAACGGTCGGCGCCGCACTGCGGCGCAACCGGGAACCGAGAGACGCCCGACGGGGCGAAGGGGGAACGTGGACGGATGGGCGACGACCTGATCGACCTCCGGGACATCGACCAGACGCAGGTGGCCGTCGTGGGCGGCAAGGGCGCGCACCTCGGCGAGCTCGCGCGGATCGACGGCGTGCGCGTGCCGCCCGGATTCTGCGTGACGACCGGCGCCTTCCGGCGGATCGTCGAGGGCGCGCCGTCGATCGACGATCCGCTCGATCAACTGTCTCGGCTGACGCCGGACGATCAGGAGACGATCCGCACCCTCAGCGCCGCGATCCGACGAACCCTCGAACGGATCACGATCCCGGACGAGCTGGCGACGGCGATCACGCGCGAGCTCGCCCGGCACGGTGAGCGGGCCGCCTACGCCGTCCGGTCGAGCGCGACGGCCGAGGACCTGCCGTCGGCCTCGTTCGCGGGGCAGCAGGACACGTTCCTGAACGTCGTGGGGCCGGCGGCCGTCCTCGAGCACGTCGGCCGCTGCTGGGCCTCGCTGTTCAGCGAGCGGGCCGTGACGTACCGACTGCGGAACGGCGTCGACCACCGGACGGTCCACATGGCGGTGGTCGTGCAGCGGATGGTCTTCCCGCAGGCGGCCGGTGTGCTGTTCACGGCCGATCCCGTCACGTCCAACCGGAAGGTCGCCTCCGTCGAGGCCGCCTTCGGCCTCGGCGAGGCCCTCGTCTCCGGCCGGGTGAACGCCGACATCTACAAGGTGCGCGACGGCGACGTCGTCGCCAGGTCGGTCGCCACCAAGCAGCGTGCCGTCCACGCCTCGCCGGCGGGCGGGACGCAGGAGCAGGCGGTCGAGCCGGCCCGGCAGGACCAGCCGGCGCTGTCGGACGCGCAGGTCTTAGAGCTCGTAGCGCTCGGCCGGCAGATCGAGGCCCACCTCGGTCGCCCCCAGGACATCGAGTGGTGCCTGGCCGACGACGCCTTCCACATCGTGCAGAGCCGGCCGATCACCACGCTGTTCCCCGTGCCGGAGGCCGGTGACCGAGCCGGCCACGTGTACGTGTCGGTCGGTCACGGGCAGATGATGACCGACGCGATGAAGCCCCTGGGCCTGTCGTTCTGGCAGCTCACGACCCCGCGCCCCATGTGCGAGGCCGGCGGCCGGTTGTTCGTCGACGTGACCGAGGGGCTGGCGTCGCCGGCGAGCCGAGCGGGCCTCCTGGAGGTGTTCGGGCGGTCCGACCCGCTGCTCCGGGACGCGCTCCAGACCGTTCTCGACCGGGGCGACGTCATCTCGCCGCCGCCGGAGGAGGGCCCCGGTGGGCCCGCCCCCGGCGGCGCGCCGGTCCCTGGCGGTGGGCACGCCGCGATCGAGGCCGATCCCGCGATCGTCACCGAGCTGATCGAGCGCACCCAGGCGTCGATCGCCGCGTTGGCGCGCGCCATCCCGGCCCGGTCCGGGACGGCGTTGCTCGACGTCATCCTGGCGGACATCCAGGAGCTGAGACGGGTCCTGTTCGATCCGCAGAGCATCCAGGTGATCATGACGGCGATGGACGCGACCTGGTGGCTCAACGAGCACCTGGAGGAGTGGCTGGGCGAGAGGAACGCCGCCGACACGCTCACGCAGTCGGTCCCCCACAACGTCACGTCGGAGATGGGGTTGTCGCTGCTCGACGTCGCCGACGCGATCCGCCCCCATCCGGAGGTCGTGGCCCTGCTGGAGGACGTCGACGAGGACGAGGACGGGGGCTTCCTCGACGAACTGGCGAAGCTCGCCGGCGGACGGGAGGCGCGCGACGCCATCTGCGCCTACCTCGACACCTACGGCATGCGTTGCGTCGGCGAGATCGACATCACCAGGCCGCGGTGGAGCGAACGCCCCGCCGCGCTCGTGCCCGCGATCCTCGCCAACGTCAGGAACTTCGGGCCGGGCGAGGCCGAGCGTCGCTTCGAGCAGGGACGGCAGCAGGCGCGCGAGAAGGAGCAGGAACTGCTGGAACGCCTGCGGGCCCTGCCGGACGGGGAGCGGAAGGCCGAGGAGACGCGACGGATGATCGATCGCGTGCGGACGTTCATCGGCTACCGGGAGTATCCGAAGTACGGCATGGTCAGCCGCTACTTCATCTACAAGCAGGCCCTGCTGGACGAGGCCGACCGCCTGGTGCAGGCCGACGTCCTGCGCGAGAGGGACGACATCTTCTTCCTGACGTTCCCGGAGCTTCAGGAGGCCGTGCGCACGAGGCAGGTCGACGACGGTCTCATCCGCCGACGCAAGGACGAGTTCCGATCGTTCGAGGCGCTCACGCCGCCGCGGGTGCTCACCTCGGACGGCGAGGCGATCGCCGGAACCTACCGGCGCGACGACCTGCCGTCCGGTGCCCTGGTCGGCCTGCCCGTGTCTGCCGGGACCGTCGAGGGGCGAGCCCGCGTGATCGTCGACATGGCGCAGGCCGATCTCGCACCGGGCGACATCCTGGTCACGGCGCACACCGACCCGAGCTGGTCGCCGCTGTTCGTCGCGGCCACGGGCCTGGTGACCGAGGTCGGGGGCCTGATGACCCATGGCGCCGTCGTCGCGCGGGAGTACGGGCTGCCGGCCGTCGTCGGGGTCGAGGGCGCCACGCAGCTGATCCAGGACGGGCAGCGGATCCGCGTGAACGGGACCGACGGATACGTCGAGGTCATCCCTCCGTCGTGACGGAACGAGGCCGGCCCGACGCGCGCCGCGGGCTGAGCCGGCCGTCGTCGCGAGGCGGCGGTCCGAGATCGGCGCCGCGCGTAGGGGTTCGCCGGCGCCCCCGGTAGCGTTCTTCGGCGACCACCAGCCGGGGTCGGCCCACTCCGTGGGGTGCTCGAGAGGGGAATGACCATGTCGACTGCCACTCGCAGCGTGGGGGCGCCCGCCGACCTGGGTGCCCGCTACCGGCAGGTGCGCCGGTTCACCGAGGAGCTGGCGGCGCCGCTGTCGGCCGAGGACCAGACGGTGCAGACGATGCCCGACGTCAGCCCCACCAAGTGGCACCGGGCGCACACCACCTGGTTCTTCGAGACGTTCGTGCTCGGGCCCCACGTGCCGGGCTACGACGAGGTCGATCCCGCCTACGGCTTCCTGTTCAACTCGTACTACGAGGGTGTGGGCCCCCGGCACGCCCGTCCCCAGCGGGGGTTCCTCACCCGCCCGGGCATCGCCGAGATCGCCGAGTACCGGCGCGCCGTCGACGACGCCATGGGCGCGCTGCTCGACACGGGCGTCACCCCCGAGGTCGCCGCCCTCGTCGAGCTCGGCCTCCACCACGAGCAGCAGCATCAGGAGCTGCTGCTCATGGACATCAAGCACGTGCTCGCCAGCAACCCGCTGCGCCCGTCCTACGCCGAGGCCGACGGGCCGCCGGCGCGGGCGGAACCGTCGCCCTCGGGCGACGACTGGATCGCCCACCCCGGCGGCGTCGTGGCGGTCGGCCACGACGGCGACGGGTTCGCCTTCGACAACGAGGGGCCGCGCCACGAGACGCTGCTGCAGCCCTTCGCCCTGCGCGCCGGTCTCGTCACCAACGGCGAGTGGCTCGAGTTCATCGACGACGGTGGCTACCGCGACCCCGCCCTGTGGATGTCGGACGGGTGGGGCGCCGTGCAGTCCCGCGAGTGGCAGGCGCCCGAGTACTGGATCCGCGACTCGTTCGGCTGGACGGTCCAGACGCTCGCCGGGGCGCGTCCGGTCGATCCGGACGAGCCGGTGGTGCACGTGAGCTGGTACGAGGCCGATGCGTTCGCGCGCTGGGCCGGGTGTCGCCTCCCGTCCGAGGCCGAGTGGGAGGCCGTGGCCGCCGACCGTGCGCCCGCAGCGCCCGACGGCGGTACGTGGTCCCTGCACCCCCGGGCCGGGGGAGAGCAGTGGTGCACCGAGGTGTGGCAGTGGACCGCCAGCCCCTATGCGCCGTATCCCGGCTACCAGCCCGCGGCCGGGGCCGTCGGCGAGTACAACGGCAAGTTCATGGTCAACCAGCAGGTGCTGCGGGGTGGGGCCTGCATCACGCCTCCCCGGCACACCCGCCTCACCTACCGGAACTTCTACTACCCCGGCTCCCGCTGGCCGTTCACCGGCCTCCGGCTGGCGGTCGACAAGTGACCGGGCTCGCACCCGGGCAGGTGACGGTCGACGTCCGCCTCGTCCCCGACGACCTGAACGCCGCCCTGCGGCGCGACGCCCGCGCCGGCCTGTCCGCCACTCCCAAGGCCATGCCACCGGTGTGGTTCTACGACGACCGCGGCTGCGAGCTCTACGAGGGCATCACCCGCGCGCCCGAGTACTACCCGTTCCGCACCGAGCAGGCGCTGCTGCGGGCCTCGGCGGGCGAGATCGCCGAGGCCGCCGGGGCGACGGTGCTGGTCGAGCTCGGGTCCGGCAACTCCGAGAAGACCCGGCTGCTCCTCGACGCCATGGCGACCGCCGGGGCCGGGCTCGTGGGCTACGTGCCCTTCGACGTCGCCGAGGCCACCCTGCGTGCTGCGGCGCGGTCGGTGGCCGACGACATGGGCATCGGCGTCCACGCCGTGGTGGGTGACTTCCACGAGCACCTCGACGCGGTCCCCGAGGTCGACGGCCCGCGCCTCGTCGCGTTCCTCGGCAGCACCATCGGCAACTTCGTCCCCGGCCAGCGGGCGCGCTTCCTTGCCGAGGTCGGCGACATGCTCGACCCCGGTGACCGGTTCCTGCTGGCCACCGACCTGGTCAAGCCGGTCGAGCGGCTCGTCGCCGCCTACGACGACGCCGCCGGCGTCACCGCAGCGTTCAACCTCAACCTGCTCGCGGTCCTCAACCGCGAGCTGGGCGCCGACTTCGACCTCGATCGGTTCGAGCACCTGGCCGTGTGGGATCCCCGCAACCAGTGGGTCGAGATGCGGCTGCGGGCCACCGAGCGCACCACGGTCAAGGTCCCGGAGATCGACCTGGTCGTCGACTTCGCCGCCGGCGAGCAGATGCGCACCGAGATCAGCGCCAAGTTCACCGGTGACGCCGTGCGGCGCGAACTGGCGCAGGCGGGCATGGCGGTGGCGGGAAGCTGGACCGATCCCGCCGGCGACTACCTGCTGACGCTCGCCCGGCCGGCGTGAGCGACGCGGTCCGGGTGGCGGTGACGCCAGCCGAGGCCGAGCTGGCCGCGGACGCGCTGTGGCAGGCCGGCGCGGTCGCCATCGAGGAGCAACCGGGCGCCCTGGTCGCCGGCGCGGGCGACGGCATCGACCCGGCAGCGCTGCTGGCGGCTGTCGCCGCCCGCTGGCCTGCCGAGGTGGTGGCGGTCGACCTCGACGCCGCGCTCGACGCCTGGCGGCCCCACGCCCGGGCGGTCGTGGCGGGTGCACGGCTGCTGGTGCGCCCGCCGTGGGTCGCGCGGCACGATCACGGGCCGGAGGTCGAGGGGCGCGTCGAGGTGGTCATCGATCCGGGGCGGGCGTTCGGTCACGGCGCCCACCCCTCGACGCGGCTCGTGCTCGCCGCCCTCGACTCGCTGGTGACGGGCGGTGAGCGGGTGCTGGACGTCGGGTGCGGCAGCGGGGTGCTGGCCATCGCGGCGCTGGCGCTCGGCGCCGGCACCGCCGTGGGCGTCGACGTCGACCCGGCGGCGCGG
>JAFGPU010000448.1 GCA_016936035.1 Acidimicrobiales bacterium | reverse complement strand
TGGAAGCGCGCCAACCCTCTCGGCCTGGCCACCGTCACGTCTCTGGCGCAGGTCGTCGAGCACGAGCTCCGGCTCGACCGGTCGTTCGCCGACCTGCTCGGCCCCGCGCTCGAGCTGGGCGTGCTCGGTCAACAGCGCGCCGTGCTCGACGGCCGGCCGCTGCGCCTCACGCTGCGCCAGATCGAGATCCTCACCATCCTCTCGGCCCTCGGCACCGCGGGACTGGGCGAACTGCATGCCCACCTGTACGGCGACCGACCGGTGGCCCTCGCCACCCTCAAGGGGGAGATGTCACGCCTGCGCCGGGTGCTGGGCGGGCGCCTCACGTCTCGGCCCTACCGCCTGACGCTCCCGGTCCGCGTCGACGCCGCCGGCCTGCTCGAACGGGTCGACGCCGGCGACGTCGAGGGCGCCGCCCGCATGTACGCGGGCCAGGTCCTGCCCGCCAGCGAGGCCCCCTTCGTCATCGCCCAGCGCCACCACCTCGACGTCGCCCTGCGCACCGCGCTGCTGCGCCACGGCACGCCGGCGGCGGTGCTCAAGTACAACAGCGTGCACCCCTACGACATCGAGGTGCTCGAACGCGCCCACCACCTGGCGACGGCCGACGACCCGCTCGTGCCCGCCCTCACCGCCCGGCTCGCCGTCGCGACCGCCGACTGACCCCGGGCGCCCGTCAGTCCAGCCGGTCCGGCAGGCCGAACAGCGGGAACAGCGTCTCGGTGTCGAGGAAGGCGTTGAGGCCCGTGATCTGCGTGCCGGTGATCTCGACGACCTGCAGCGCCCAGGGCTCGTGGCGACCCCCGGGCCCGCTCGGCCGGTACTGACCGAAGGCGGGCATCCCGTTGGCCGAGGTGGGGACGAGGCGCGAGCCCGCGCACTCCGCGCCCGGCACCTCCATCCACCACCGGACGTCCTCGCGGCCCTGCAGCCACAGCGCGTATGGGGGCATGGACAGCGTGGCGTCCTCGTGCAGCAACGAGGTGAGCACGTCCAGGTCGTAGCGCTCGAAGGCGTCGACGTAGCGCGCGAGCAGCGCCGTCTGCTCCTCGTCCATGGCGGCCGACCCCGCGTCGGTGGCGTCGAGGTCGATGGCGCGATCGGCGAGCGTCGCGCGGGCACGCTGCAGCGTGCTGTTGACCGAGGCGACGGTGGTGTCGAGCAGCTCGGCCACCTCGCTGGCCCGCCACCGCAGCACCTCGCGCAGGATGAGCACCACGCGCTGCCGGGGCGGCAGGTGCTGCAGCGCGGCGATGAAGGCCAGCCGGATGGTCTCGCGCTCGACCGCGAGCTCGGCGGGATCGGACACGTTCGGCAGCACCCGGCTGTCCGGCGCCGGCTGGACCCATGTCGCCTCGGGCTGTGCGGCACCCAGCACGGCGCCCGACGTCTCGGCGGGGCCCAGGTCCATCGGGCGGGCGCGCCGCTTCCGCCCGTCGAGCATGTCGAGGCAGACGTTGGTGGCGATGCGGTACAACCACGACTTCAGCGCCGACCGGCCCTCGAACCGGTCGAAGCCCCGCCACGCCCGCACGCGCATCTCCTGGACGGCGTCCTCGGCCTCGAAGCTCGACCCGAGCATGCGGTAGCAGTGGGCCGTCAGCTCGACCCGGTGCTGCTCCAGGGCCGCCTCGAGATCGGCGGACAGGCGGGCGCTCGCGCCCTCTGGTGCCGCGACGTCGGTCATGCGATGCTCCACCTCTCGGTCGTCGGGGGCGCGCGAGAACCCGCTCCCTGGTCCCATGTTACGAAGGCGGGGCGGCGACGCCCACACCTCTGCGCGGTGCCGGCCGGGCCGGGTGGCCCTCCCCCGGGCGGAGCGGGCACGGACGACGCCGGGCCGTCCGCTTGGCACACTGGTGCCGTGGCACCCGACGGCGTGACGGTCACGCACCACCGAGGTGACGCCTACGCGTGGACCATGGCGTTTCGCGCGCCCCACCCGGCCCTGGCCGGGATCGTCGCCGGTCCCTACTGCGGCTACGTCGAGGACGCCTCCTCGCCGTTCCGTCGCCGCGAGGTGGCCAACGGCGACGTGACGATGATCCTCAACCTCGGCGCTCCCCTCGACCTCGTCGAGATGTCGCGCTCCAGCTCGGCCGGCCGGCGCATGAGCTCGTTCGTGGCCGGGTTGCACGAGGGCTACGCCATCACCGAGCACCACGGCGACCAGCACGGTGTCGAGGTGAAGCTCACGCCGCCCGGCGCGGCCCGGCTGCTGGGCGATCCCGCCGAGGTCGCGAACGAGTGCGTCGCGCTCGACGACCTGTTCGGGCGTTCGGTCACCGAGCTGGAGGAGCGCCTGGCCTCGACCGCCGAGTGGGGCGAGCGCTTCGCTCTGCTCGACCGGGTCCTCCTGGAGCGCGTGGCGGAGGGCCCCGAGCCCGACCGGGCGGTCCTCTGGGCGTGGGCGCAGCTCGAGCGCTCGCACGGCCAGGTCCCGGTCAGCGTGCTGGCCGACGAGATCGGCTGGAGCAGGCGCCACTTCGGCGTCCGCTTCCGGGCCCAGGTCGGGCTGGCCCCGAAGCCCACCGGGCGCATCCTGCGCTTCCGCCGCGCGGTCGAGGTGCTGCGCGCCGGCCCGGTCCGGTCCATCGCGGACCTCGCGGCAACGTGCGGCTACGCCGATCACAGCCACCTCGTGCGCGAGTTCCACGCGCTCGGGGGGTGCACGCCGTCGCAACTGGTCGGCGACCAGCTCCCGGCGGGCGGCGGCGTCGCCGGCTGACGCGACGGCCGCCGATCGTCCCGTGGCACGGCACCGATCGACCTGCTGCGGCCACCGCCTGACCGGCACCGGGGCGGGGCGCCGGGTGAGGGCTCAGGCGCGGTCGACCTCGACCGGCTCGTCGCCCTCGACCGCCTCGGCCGGCGTCGGCCCGCCCTGCCGGCTACGGACCACGGCCAGGAAGCGTTCGACCGCGTGCACGGTGTGGTGGGCCCGCACGGAGGGCATCACGTCGAACGCGTGCTGGGCACGCGGGAGCTCGGCGTAGACCACGGGCTGGCGCGACACCTCCGACAGCATCGACACGAAGAGCTCGGCCTGCTCGACCGGCACCACGGTGTCGTTGGTGCCGTGCAGCACGAAGAACGGGGGCGCGTCGGGCGTGACCCGGCTCACCGGCGACGCCCGGTCCCACGAGTCGCGGTCGTCGGCCAGCTGCGTCTTGAACACCCGGCGCGCCAGCAACGGCTCGAGGCCGGGCACGCCCACGCCGTGACGGTACGTGAAGTCGTAGACCCCGTAGAAGGGCACCGCCGCGGCGACGCTCGTGTCGGCGTCCTCGAACCCTGGCTGGTAGGTGGCGTCGCCGGGCGTCAGCGCCGCCAGCGACGACAGGTGGCCGCCTGCCGAGCCACCCGAGATGGCGAGGAAGTCGGGATCGCCGCCGTGATCGGCGATGTTGGCCCTGACCCAGGCGATGGCCCGCTTCACGTCGACGATGTGGTCCGGCCAGGTGGCGCGGGGGCTCAGCCGGTAGTTGATGGCGACGCACACCCAGCCACGCTCGGCCAGATGGGCCATCAGGGGGTACCCCTGGCCCTCCTTCTGACCGATGACCCACGCGCCGCCGTGCACCTGCAGCAGCACCGGCGCACCCGCGTCGTGCGGCAGGTCGGCACGCTTCCAGATGTCGAGGTGGTTGCGTCGCCCCGCCTCGCCGTAGGGCACGTCGCTGCCGGTGGCCGTGTAGCGGCGGCGCCGCGGGACGCGGGGCACGATGATCGAGCGGCGGTCGAGCGGCCTGGCGGGCGCCGGGTTGAAGGGCTCGGAGATGTCGTCGAGGTAGCCCGGGCCGAGGCCGTCGGCGAGCGCCGCCTCCAGCACATGCTCCGCATCCTGGGCGTCGCGGTGCAGCCGCCACAGCCCGGCGAGCGACACCGCGGTCAGCCCGGCGCCCGCCACACCGCGCCAGCCCCGGGCGCGGCCACCCCGGGCGCCGAGGAGGGCGAGGCCGCCCTGGATGGCGGCGTTGTGCAGAGGCAGCTCGGAGACCGGGAGGCCGGTCAGAAACTCGACGGGGGTGGGGACGCGGCTGAAGCGGATCGCCGGGCGCAGAGCGTTGGCCGTGGCGGCCAGGCCCAGGGCACGGGCCAGGAGGTACCGGGTGCGGGGGTCCACAGGTCACGTGCTCCTCGGTCGGCGGATGTCGCCCACAGGTTAGGGACCCCCGGCACTCGCCCGAGTCACGAGCGCCTAGTGTCCTCCCCCATGCCGCTGGAGGGTGAGTACGAACCGAGCCCGTGGGACCTGATCGCCGATCAGGTCGAGCAGTACGAGCGCACCGGCGGTGCCGAGGGCGCCACGCTCGAGGGCAAGCCGTGCATCATCCTCACCACCCGTGGTCGCCTCACGGGCAAGCTGCGCAAGACACCGCTGATGCGCGTCGAGCACGACGGCAGCTACGCGGCGGTCGCCTCGATGGGCGGTGCCCCCCGGCACCCGGTCTGGTACTTCAACCTGCTCGCCAACCCGAGCGAGGTCACGGTCCAGGACGGCCCGGACGTCCACGACCTGCGCGCTCGCGAGGTCGAGGGCGACGAGAAGGCGGCGTGGTGGGACCGGGCCGTCGCGGTCTGGCCCGCCTACGACGAGTACCGGGCCAGCACCGACCGGGTGATCCCCGTGGTCGTGCTCGAACCGCCGGCCGGGTGAGGCGCCGCGAAGACGCGGTCCGGACGATGCGGCGCCGCCCCCCGGCCGTCGCTCAGGTGGCGCCGTAGCGGGCCAGCACGTGCTGGCGACGGCTCGGCTCGATGTTGGCGAGGCCGACGTCGCCGCCGTAGTGCGCGAGCACCCGGGGGTCCATGACCCGGCGCCACAGCGGGGGCACTGCCGCCAGGCAGATCATCAGCGCGTAGCCGGACGGCAGCTGGGGGGCGTCGTCGAAGTGGCGCAGCGACTGGTAGCGCCGTGTCGGGTTGGCGTGGTGATCCGAGTGCCTCTCGAGGTGGTAGAGCACCAGGTTCGACGCGACGTTGTTGCTGTTCCAGCTGTGCGCAGGTCGGCACCGCTCGTAGCGACCGTTGGCCACGGTCTGGCGCAGCAGACCGTAGTGCTCGATGTAGTTGACGACCTCGAGCAACGAGAACCCGAACACCGCCTGCACGACGACGAACGGGATGACCGCCGGACCCAGCCACGCGACCGTCGCACCGAAGAGCACCAGCGACAGCGCCCAGGCGTTGAGCACGTCGTTGCGCCACGACCACACCCGCTGGCCCTTGCGGGCCTGCGCGGCCGCGGCGATGCGCCAGGCCGACTGCAGGCTGCCCACGACGGTGCGGGGCAGGAACCGCCAGAACGACTCGCCGAGGCGGGCGCTCGCCGGGTCCTCGGGCGTCGACACCCGGCTGTGGTGCCCCCGGTTGTGCTCGACGTAGAAGTGGCCGTAGCCCGTCTGGGCCAGCGCCACCTTGGACAGGCGCCGCTCGAGCTTGTCGCGCTTGTGCCCGAGCTCGTGGGCGGTGTTGATGGCGATGCCCGCCACCGTGCCGGTGGTGAGCGCCAGGCCGATCCGGGCCCCGACCGACAGGTCGCCGTGCACGAACACCCACGCCGCCCAGGCGAAGCCCAGGTACTGCAGGGGGATGAACAGGTAGGTGAGCCAGCGGTAGTAGCGATCGGACTCGAGCTGGGGGACGGCCCATTCGGGCGGGTTGGAGCTGTCGGTGCCGAAGGCCGTGTCGAGGATGGGCACCAGCAGCAGGATCCAGATCGGCCCCATCCACCAGAAGATGTCGGACCCGGTCGCCTCGGCGAGGCGCCGGGCGCCGAACGGCAGCAACGGCACCACCAGGCCGAGCGCCCACAGGTAGCGCTTGGGGTCGCGCCAGACCGCCGCGCTGCCCTCCGTCGGTGCGCTGTCCGATGTCGGTGCGCCGCCGTCGGCGGGCCCGGTGTCTCCCGTGCCGGCAACTGTGGTCATCGTGTCTCCTCGGTGACGGTGTGGGCGGCGATCGACGGCAGTGACGCGGCGCCGTCGGCGAGCACGGCGGCGACGAGCGCGGCCACGATCTCGGGCGGGTCGTCGGGGGCGTTCAGCGCGTAGCTCACCAGCAGGCGGGTGAGGATGTCGGCGAGGCGGCGGACGGCGACGGCATCGAGGTGGGGGAACTTCCGGGCCACCATCTGCTCCACGGGCAGGCGGATGGCCGACATCACCAACCCCTCGTCGGTGGTGAGCAGCGGCACCAACACCTCGGGCTCGGTCCGCACGACGCGGTCGAGCAACGGGTGGTCACGGACCAGGCGCAGGGCGAGCAGCACGCCGGCCCGCAGCGCCGCGCGGGGCTCGTCGATGCCGTCGACCACGGTGTTGACGGCGCCCACCATGGCGCCGGCCTCGCGCTGCACCGCGGCGGCGATCAGCGCCTCCTTCGACGGGAAGTGCTTGTACAGGGTCGGGCGCGACAGGCCCGCCCGCTTGGCGACGTCGGCCACCGAGAGGCGGGTGATGCCGTGGACGGCGGCGGCCTCGACCGCCGCGTCCAGGATGCGTTCCTCGGCATCAAGCATGTTGACACTTTTACCACATCTGTCAATCTGGTGTAGCTCGCAGCCCGCCCGGCGGCCATCCGGTACGGTCGCCGTGCGCACGGACATCGATCAGGGGGGAACGACCATGCGACCACGCAGAAGCGCGCGCCTGCTGGCACTGGTGGGGGCGATGGCACTCGTGACCAGCGGATGCCTCTACCTACCGGCGGCGCAGGAGCACCAGGAGACCATGCCCGACACGCGCCCCTGGTGGTGCGACTCGACGGGCGGCGGCCACGACGACGGCCACGGCAGCGACCACTACGCTGGCGTGACCAAGGGCATGCTGTCCTGGGACGACTGCCTCGAGGTGTCGGGTCAGCTGGACTCGGCGCTGCGGTGGGCGCAGCAGTGGCCCACGGTGGGCGACGCCGAGGCGGCCGGCTTCCACATGTCGGTCCCCTACGTCGGGGGCATGGGCACGCACCACACCGAGCCGGGCACGTTCGGCCCCGACGACTACATGTCGCCCGACTACGACCCGCACAACCCGACCTTCCCGGGTACGCGCATCGACGACGTGTTCGACCCGCGGCGGCCCGAGTTCCTCCAGTACGGGGGCAACGGCGACAGCGCCGAGCTGGTGGGGATGAGCTGGTACGTGCGCACCGACGACGGCATGCCGCCCGAGGGCTTCGCCGGCGACAACGACTGGTGGCACGTCCACCAGTCGCTGTGCCACCTGGAGAGCACGTTCATGGTCGTCGGTGAGGACATGTCCGACGCCCAGTGCGAGTCGATCGGCGGGATCAACCTGTACCTCGACGACTACTGGATGGTCCACGCCTGGATCGTCCCGGGGTGGGAGCACGAGCCCGACGTGTTCATCAACCACCACCCGTGCCTGCTGTCGAGTGGGCCGGCCGACGAGAGCCACTCCTGCTGGGACATGGCCCACGGCGGCCACTAGCCACATTCGTTGGGGTGCCCGTCCCGCCGATGGTGGGACGGGCACCCTGCACCCACCGGTGGTGGGACGGTGCCCTGCGCCCTCCCCAACCACCACGTGGATCACCCGGTCGGTGGCCGCGGGCGCTCGACCCCGGCCGGCCGTCACCCGCGGACGGTGATCGCCTCGACCGTCGCCTCGTCGACCTCCTCCTCGGTGAAGGCGACCTCCCGCCACTCCTTGTCGGAGAACCGCCGGGTGGCCGCGACGCGGTCGGGGCTCGTCCGGTCCTCGGAGTTGCCGTAGGTCAGGAAGGTGCGGGCCTCGGGGCCGTCGTCGGTGAACGCCAGCGCCATCAGGAACGACGTGCCGTTGTTGATCGGGTAGCCGACCTCGCCGTCGAGCTCGGCCAGCGACGACCCCGGCGCCACCATCTCGCGGGACAGCTCCGTGATCGCCGGGTCGAGGATCGACGCCCCGGAGCCGTAGCCGACGATGTTGGTCGTCCCGTCGAACGCGTTGCCCCCGTGGATGGGGACGCGCTCGTCACCGCGCAGGGCGAACTGCACCTCACCGAGGGTCGCGTCGACGGCGATGCCCGCCGAGTCGAGCACGTGGACGGCGCGGGCCAGGTTCTGCACCACGGGGTCGGCGCCCGGCCCACCGGCCGGGGCTTCGGCGAGCCCGGCGGGAGTCTCGACGGGCTGGGTGGGGTCGAACGCGGTGGCCCACAACGGCCCCGCTTCCAGGAGGTCCGCCCGGTCGAACCCACTGATCATCTCGCGCCACACCGGAGGGCCGGCGCGGTCCAGGTCGTAGACGCCATCCCACCCGGCGAGCACCGCGCATGCGGGCGCGACGTCGACGGTGGCGCCGGGCAGGCCCGGTGCCGCGACCGTCCCGG
>JAFGPU010000447.1 GCA_016936035.1 Acidimicrobiales bacterium | reverse complement strand
GGTCATCCCGCCGGTGCGGTCGACGGCGAAGGTGATGTAGTCCTGGCGAAACGCCGTGGGCCCGTTGCCACCGTGGCGCGACGCCTTCGACGACGGCAGCTTCGGCACGAAGAGATCCTGGTAGTACCGGATGCCGACCGGCGTGCCGTCGACGTTCCGTCGCACCAGCAGCGCCCGCGCGAGCGTGCCGATCTCGTCGATCAGGGGCCGGACGACCGGGTTCCGCATGCCTCCGACGAGGCACTGAGTTCCACACCCGGTCGCGCCGGATCAAGGAGACGTGGGCGAGCGACTCGACACGCTCACGCGATCTCCGCGCCGGTCTCGCGCACCGAGATCGCCCCCGTCGGGCAGCGCCGGGCCGCGGCGATCACCCGCTCCCCGGGAGCCCCGGCGGGATCGACCACCGATGCGATCGAGTCGCTGTCGAGCTCGAACACGCCGGGCGCCGCGTAGACGCAGTTGCCCGACCCCATGCACACGTCGCGGTCGATCTCGACGTCAAGCGCCATCGTCGTGCGTCTCAGGCGTCTTGAGAGACGACATGATCAGCTTCGTCTGGGCGAGCGGCGGGCCGGCCGTCGTGCCTCCGTCGATCGGGAACACGATGCCGGTCACCTGCGCGGCGCGCTCGCTCGACAGGAAGATCACCGCGTTGGCGACGTCGCTGGGCTGGGCCTGACGCTCGAGCGGCTGCATGTAGCGCACGACGGGGGCCATGTCGTAGGTGGTGATGCCGGTCTGGATGTGTGCCGGAGTGAGGCAGTTGACCCGGATGCCGTAGGGCGCCAGGTCGATGGCCATGCACTTGGTCGCATGCGCCACCGCGGCCTTGGCCGACCGGTACGACAGCATGCCCGCGCCGGGGTTCACCGCCGCGATCGAGGCGTTGTTGATGATCGAGCCGCCCCCGTGGCCCTTCATGTATCGGGCCGCCCGCTGGGCGCCCACGAGCACGCCGAACAGGTTCACGCTCATGATCCGGCCGAAGTCCTCGAGGTCGTCGTGGAGGAACCGGGTGAGCGGCGCGCCGATACCGGCGTTGTTGAACATGATGTCGAGGCCGCCGAAGCGCTCGACCGCGTGGTCGACGAGCGCCTGCACCTGATCGGCATCGCTGACGTCGACCGGGTGGAACGAGGCCGCGTCGCCCAGCTCGTCGGCGAGCTCCCGGCCCCGTTCCTCGTCGAGGTCGCCGACGACCACGCGGGCGCCGGCCCCGACGAGCATCTCGGCGGTGGCCCTACCGATGCCGCCGGCTCCTCCGGTGACGACGGCCACCTTGCCGGACAGCTCCCCGGTGCTCATGACATCTCCAGGTGCAGCCGCCGGAGGCCGCGGAGGAAGTACGTCGGCAGGTAGTCGTACCGACGGTCATCCGCCGGACCGTGCTCGTCCTCGGAGATGGTGATGTCGCTCGTGCGCTCGAGGATGCGGTTGATCGCCACCCGTCCCTCCGCGCGGGCCAGCGGCGCCCCGGCGCAGGTGTGGATGCCGTGCCCGAACGCGATGTGCTGCCGGGCGTTGGCCCGGTCGAGGTCGAACTCGTGGGGGTCCTCGAACACCCGCGGGTCGCGGTTGCACGCCCCCGGGGCCAGCATCACGCTGGCGCCGGCGGGGATGTCGACACCGGCGAGGGTGGTGCGCACGCGGGCCATGCGGAACTGAGCTCGCAGCGGGCTCTCCAGGCGCAGCGTCTCCTCGATGAAGTTGGGGATGCGCTCCGGAGACCGGCGCACGGCGTGCTGCAGGTCGGCGCGCTCGCCGAGCATCCGCAGAGCGAACGACAGCATCCGCACGGTGGTCTCCTGCCCGCCGGTGAACAGGTTGGCGGCCAGCAGGGCGGCGTCGGCGACCTCGGGCGTGGAGCCGTCCGGGAACGTCGCGGTCGCCAGACCGGTCAGCACGTCGTTGCGGGGGTTCTGCCTGCGGTCCTCGATGTATTCGCAGAACCGGGCGTAGAGGAACTCGAGCGGCTTGTGCTCCATCTGGCCCTGCAGCGTCGAGAGGCGCTCGCGGAACATCGCGTGGTCCGAGGTGGGCACGCCCTCGAGATCGGCCACGACCGTGAGCGTGAACGGCTCGGCGAAGTCGCCGATCCACTCGCACGACCCCTCGGCGACGAACCCGTCGATGAGCTCGTCGGCGAACCGCCACATGAAGTCCTCGTTCTCCTTCAGCCGTTTCGGCGTGATGAGCCGCATCATCAGGTGGCGGTGATCGGTGTGCATCGGCGGGTCGAACGTGGGCAGCTGGTCGCTGAACGGCAGCTCGTGGCGACACGCGGCGATGGTGTCGCTGACGTCGTCGCCCTCGAGCGGCAGGGAGAAGGGGGCGAAGGGTCCGCTGACGATGTTGCACGACGACCACGTCCCCGACGGCGGATCGTCCGGGGGGAACGTCGCGGGATCGGCGTAGACCGCCATCGCCTCCGGATGACCGGTGATCAGGAAGACGCCGTAGCGCGGCTCCTGCCACACCGGCGACTGCTCCCGCACCCAGTCGAAGTACGGGTACGGATCGTCCTGGATCGCTCGATCCTTGAAGAACTTGGCGTTGCGGAAGTCGCTCACTTCCCCCGCTCTCGTCCGAGTGCGACCGACGGCAGATTACTTCGACTTCGTAATTATCGTCAACGCCGCCGCGGTGACCTCGCCCGGCTGTTCGAGGCAGCCCGCTCGGGCGTTCGGGCCCGGCCGGACCGGATCTCCTCGATCACCTCGTCAGACCGCTCGACATCGAACTCACCGCCCCTCGCCCGCAGGTCGCGGAGCAGGCGGATGAGCAGCGATCGATCGTCTTGCGAGAGGGGGATCGCCTCGTAGACCGCGGTGTTGAGGTGCTGCGTGGCGGCGTCGGCGACGGCACGGCCGCGGGCTGTGATCACGGCCAGGGTCGTCCGGGCATCGTCCGGATGCGCCACGCGTCGAATGAGCTTCTCGCTCTCGAGGCTGTCGACGATGTTCGTGACCGTGGCGGGCGGGATCCTCAGGGTCCTGCTGATCCAGCTCAGGGTCAGGGACGGCTCGGGGTCGGTGGCCAGCCATGCGAGCACCTCGTAGCGGCCGAAGGTGAGACCGTGGGCCCGCATGACGGCGTTCACCTGGCTGTTGAGCAACTGAAAGGAGCGGAGGATGGCGGTGAAGGTGGCCATGCCGGACGCCGCCTCGGGGCTCCACCGGTCGAGCCAGACGCGGCGCGATCCCTCGACGACATCGAACGGAGCTCGAGATCCCATCAGCGACAACGATCGCGCACGGACATCCGTCGGCGGCTATCCATCGGCCGGCACGAGCTGGTCGCCGATGGCCCCGCTGGCCGAGAGGGCATCGATCTCGGTCGGAGTGAGCCCGAGCTCGCCGAGCAGCTCGGCGGTGTGCTCGCCCAACAACGGTGCATGCCTCCGGTGCCACCGATCCGGGCGGCGCGAGAACGCGATCGGGAGCGTCGCATGGCGGGCGCGCCCGGTGACCGGGTGGTCCACGCCCTCGAAGAAGCCGCGGGACCGGAACGGGGCCAGCTCGGGCTGCCGGTGTGGCTGGATCACCTTGCCGACAGGCACACCCGCATCCCACAGGCGGTCGACGACCTCGTCGGCCGACCGGTCGCGGCACCACTCCTGCAGCATCTCGTCGATCTCGTCGTGGGCCAGCCGGCGCCCGGCCGCCGTCGCGAGTGCCGGGTCGGCGGTCCAGGGCGGATCCCCGAGGGCGCGGCCGAGGGCCGCCCACTGCTCGTCGGTCGCGACGGCGATCGCGACCCAGCAGTCGTCCCGCCCGTACTCGTCGGGACCGAGGACCTGGTAGAGGTTCTGCGGCGCCGCGCACGGCCCGCGGTTGCCGTCGCGGGCCAGCAGCGCGCCGTAGGCCGAGTGCTCGATGACCTGTTCCGCCGTGACGTTGAGCGCGGCATCGATCATCGCCGACTCGACGAGCCCACCCTCGCCGGTCCGGTCACGGTGCTCGAGCGCGAGCTGCAGACCGACCAGCGCATGGATGCCGGCGTTGGGATCACCGATGCTGTACGGCTCGATCGGCGGGACGTCGGCATGCCCGCTCAGCCACGTGAACCCCGAGGCGTCCTCGATCACGAACGCGAACGCCGCCTTGTCGCGCCAGGGCCCGTCGAGGCCGAAGCCCGGCATCCGCACGGTGATCAGCGCCGGGTGGCCGGCCCGGAGCGTCTGGTGGTCGAGACCGAGCTGGTCGAGCACCCTCGGCGTGTAGTTCTCGACGACGACATCGCAGGTGGAGATGAACCGGCGGACGAGGTCGACGCCCGGTTCGCTGCTGAGGTCGATCGCCAAGCTCTTCTTGTTCGTGTTGAGGGCGGCGAAGATCGGCCCCCGCTCGAGGTGTCGATCCTCCGACTGCGGGACCCCGCCGACCAGCCGGGCGCCGTCGGGCCGCCGGGCCGACTCGAGATGGATCACCTCGGCCCCGAGCAGCGCGAGCAGGTGTCCCGTCAGGGGCCCGGCCCAGTACGCGGTCATGTCCAGGACCCGCAGACCCTCGAACGGGAGCGGCCGCCGTGCCGCGGTGCGACCGGAGCGACCGGTGGACTCCCGTGGCAGGGCGTCGTCGATCGAGAGATCGCCGAGGCCGGGGGCCGGTTCGGGCGGCCGGACTGGCACCGTCTCGAACCTGAACGGCGGCCGCGGGTTCGTCACGCCGTCGCGGGGGTTCCTGACGAACGCGTCCCTGGCCCGGAGGTGGTCGATGCGCGCGACGTCGGCGCCGTTGGCGATCGGTGCGTTGGGCAGGCGGAAGTCGCTGGCGAGATCGAGAACCTCCTCGACCGTGTGCTCCGCCACCCATGCGTCGATCTGGGGAGCGAGGGAGGTTCGCTCGACGAGGTACGACCGGTCCTCCATCCACTCCGGGTGCCCGACCAGCACGCAGAAGTCGAGCCACTGCTGTCCCGTGCCGGTACCGAGTCCGACCATGCCGTCACGGGCCGCTGCCACCCCGGGTGTGGGGACGAACCGGTCCTCCCGAATCGGTCGTCCCAGCTGGTCGTGGAACGTGACCGGGTAGTAGGTGAGGCCCATCGCCAGCGACTCGAGCATCGAGACGTCGACGAGCTCGCCTCCCCGGTCGCGGCGGCGGCTGGCCAACGTGCCGATCGCCGCGAAGGCGCCGGCCAGCCACTCGCCCGGCTGGCCTCCGACGTAGGTCGGAGGGCGGTCCGGTCGACCGCGTGCGAGCCGGATGATCCCGCCCGACCATGCCTGGAGCGTGAACTCGGTCGCCGGCTTGTCCCGCCAGGCTCCCTCGAGCCCGAACGGGGTGATGGTCGTCACCGTCAGGTGCGGGTGGGCCCGCCGGATCTCCCGCGGTGCCAGCGTCGGGTGTGCGGCCAGCGGCGAGCCGGGTGACCACACGACCACGTCCGCCGTGACGAGGAGCTCGTGCAGCGCGGCGGCGTCGTCCTCGTTCCCGCCGTCGATGACGACGCTCCGCTTCGATGCGCCCAGGAAGTTGAACAGCGCGCCGTCGGCGCCCGGCGCGATCTCCACCCCGGAGGCCGACCACCGCCGAAGCGGATCGCCGTCGGGCGATTCGACCTTGATGATCTCGGCACCGCCGTCGGCGAGGAGCTTGGTGCAGTACGCACCGGCGATCCACGTCGAGAGATCGACGACCCGCAGGCCGGTCAGGGGCGGCGCGTCGTCGACGCCCACCTCACCAGGCCCACTGGTCGCGGAACGGCGTCATCGACAGCATCTCGAGCCCGTCGGCCGTGATCACGACCGGTTCCGTGCCGTACGCGGCACCGACGCCCTCCTGCCAGACGAAGGCGGTCAGCGCCAGCACCATGCCGGCTTCGAGCACCTCGTCGGCGGCGGTGTCCGGGAGATCGTGGCTCACCACAGGCTGGTCGAAGCCGAGCCCGAGCCCGCGCGCCACCGGCATCGGGGGTGCCGCCTCACCGGCGGCGTCGTAGGCGTCGAGGAGCCCGGTGAGCAGCGCGCCCGGCCGGCACGTGTGGAGCAGCCGGTCCCACAGCTCGTCCCGACGCTCGTGCAGGGCCCGGCCGGGCTCGTCGCGGGCGCCCACCTGGTGGGTCCGGGCGACCTCGCCGACGTACCCGCCGAGGATGACGCCTGCCTCGAAGGCGACCAGGTCACCGGCCGCGACCGGCGCATCTCGACTGGCCCGCCGCCACGGATGTTCGCGGGACGTGATCCAGGCCACGTCCTGGGTCGAGGGGGTGGTGACCCCCGCTTCGGCCATCGTCTCCATGAAGACGCCGGTGAGCTGCCGCTCGGTCACACCGGGGGCGAGCGCGGCCTCCGCCATCGCGAGTGACCGCTCGGCGACGTGCACCGATGCACGGATCGCGTCGATCTCCTCGGGAGTCTTCACCCGACGAGCTCGGCGCAGCAGCCGATCGCCGTCGACCAGCCGGGCCGACGGGAACGACTGGGGCAGGAGGGCGGCGGCCGACGGGTTCAAGGCGTCGGTGGCGACGGTGCGGGCGGTCGCGGCGCCGTCGATGTCGCGGAGCACCTTCACGAAGTTGCCGGCGTTGAAGGTGATCCCGTAGAGGTTCTCGTGCGGGATGTCCTCGGGGACGCCCTCGTCCCACGTGCTCATCAGGTGGACGGCGCCGGTCTCGCGGACGAGCACGCACCCCGGTCCGAACGGGCGGGAGCCCGCGAGCCACAGCCGGGGGGCGCCCGAGACGTAGCGGGCGTTCGCCTCCCGCCCGACGACGAGCACGTCGACGTTGGCGGCCTCCATCTCGGCGAGCACGCGGTCTCGCCGGGCGTAGCGGAGGGCCGGGTCGTCGGGAACGACCTCGGTGCTGGTCACGACGCTGCGGTCCCTCGGTCTTCCGGTCACCTGGCGGACCTCAGAACGGGTCATAGGGGTAGTCGGTCATCGGCAGCCACCCGTCGTCGGTGATGAGCAGCACCTCCTCGGAGCGGTATCCGGCGAATCCGTCCTCCCACACGATGGGCTCGAGCACCAGGACCATCCCCGCCTGGAGGACGTAGGAGGCGTCGAACGCCTCGCCGATGTCGCTCCCGACGAAGGGCATCTCGGCGCTGTCGATGCCGAGGCCGTGGCCGAGGTAGAAGTGCGGCATCCACGGCTTGGAGCCGCCGTGGGCATCGATCGCCGCCGCAGTCAGATCGCCCGCCGTCGCTCCGGCGCGGGTGACGTCGAGCACCGCGCTCATGATCGACCGCCACCGCTCGAATTGGCGGCGCTGACGGGCGTCCGGCTCCCGTCCGACGATCCACGTCCGGCCGAAGTCGGAGTGAAAGCCTGCGTAGCTGATCCCGGCATCGACCCACAGGACGTCGCCCTCTTCGAGCTCCCGTTCGGTCGAGAGCAAGGGACACGCGAGGTCGCCGGTGGTCGTCCACGGGCCGTCCTCGACCCTGGTCGGCATCACCTGCCAGATCGGGTCGAGGACGTTGGCGTCGGCACCGGCGTCGAAGATCGTGCGCAGGAAGGTCGCCGTGAGCTCGGTCTGGCGGACCCCAGGTGCGATGCGCGCCTGCACCTCGGCCATGCCCCGCTCGGTGATCCGCAGACCCTCCCGCATGCACGACACCTCGTCCGGGGTCTTGAGGAGCTTGACGCTGCTCATCACCCGTCCGCCGTCGACCGGTTCCGAGGCGAAGAGCAGCGTCTGCTCGCGCTGCATCGCGTGGGTCCACTCGTCCATGGCGATCACGGCGTCGGCCTGGATCAGGCCACGGAGAGCCGCCACGAAGTCGCGAACCCCCTCGTCGAAGTCGAGGTACGCCGGACCGTGGACGTTGTCCCGCGGTAGGTGGGCGCGCAGACGGTCGTCCTCGCGGATCGGGGAGAAGAGATGGGGCGACTCGTCGTCGGCCACCACGACCGCGACCGGTCGCTCGAAGCCCGCCCGGCCGCCGTCGGCCAGCGGCCACACCACACCGGTCGCGTAGGTGACGTTGGTGTTCCCGAGCAGGATCAGCGCATCGATGCCCTTGCGTCGCATCGCATCGCGCACCCGTTGCGTGCGCTCACGCCGCATGCGGTCGAGATCCGGCGCCGGTGGTAGCGCCGCCGGTGCGACCGCTTCCATGAGGCCCGGTGCCATCAGCCGTCGATCCCCAGGAAGCGCGTGATGTTGCCGCTGACGATCGCCTCGGCCGCTTCGGCACCGACGGCCTCGACGACTGCTGCCAGCGAGTCACCGGTGTACCCGTAGGTGCTCTCGTTGTGGGGGAAGTCGGTCGACCACATCACCCGGTCGACCCCGATGCGATCGATGAGGTCGAGCCCGAGCGGATCGACCATGAACGACGCCACCATGTGGTTGTCCCAGTAGTGCTGCACATCGTGCTGGAGCGTCAGGTTCGACATGTGGTCGAACGAGGCCGCGATGTGCTCCGCGTCCTGGATGGCGGACGGCACCCAGTTGATGCCCCCTTCGAACCACCCGACGCGCAGGCCGGGGTGACGGTCGAGGATGCCGCCGAAGACGTAGCGCCCGAACGTGTCGCGGAACGGCGCCACCGACACGAGCATGGCGCCGGAGAGGGCGTTGAACTCGCTGGGAGCGGACGGCGGGTTCTCGCCGATGTGGTGTGACACCGGGATGCCCGATTCCTCGATCGCCTCCCAGACACCGTCCATCGCCGAGCTCGCGTAGTCGATCGGGCGCTTCTCGTCGTCCTTGCCCGGGTTGAGCGGGAGGAGGAAAGTCTTGAGCCCGAGGGCCTTGAGCTCGTCCACCGTCCGGCGGGCGCCGTCGGCATCCCACCAGTTCACGAGGCCGACGCCGTAGATCCGACCGTTCGAGGTCTCCTGGAGCTCGGCGATGTGCTCGTTGTAGATCCGGAAGCACACCTCACGGACCTCTGCGTCGGGCCAGTGCAGCAGGGCGAGGATCGCGTTCGGGAAGGCGAGCTCCTTCGAGACGCCCTCGGAGTCGAGGGCGGCGAGGCGTGCCTCCACGTCGCCGGTGTGTGATCCGGCGAGAGGGTCGTACTGCTCGAGCACGGCCGTGAACGCCCGGGGGAGCATGGGCTTGCCGTCCATCCCCAGGACCCATGCACCCTCGACGTTCATGACCCGGGGCACGCGGTCCTTCATCGCCTCGGGGGCCCGCTGGTGGAAGATGTCCTCACCGAGCGAGATGTGGTCGTCGGCCGAGAACACCTCGGTCGAGACGGGAAGCCTGCGGTCGGTGAGCGGACAGGGACGGCGATCCTTGGGCGCTCCGAGCCGCGGTGGAAACGTCATGGGCTTCGTGCCTGCGGCCATGGAGGCCCCCCTTCCTCGAACCCCGCCAGATTACTTCGAGGTCGTAGCAATGATCAACGCGGGCCTCGGGTCACCCTTGGCTCAGTCGTCGACGGCCGTGGCGGCGATGACCAGGTTGCCGTTGAACCGTTCGAACACGTCACGGGGCACGTCGATCTCTAGCTCCTCGTCGAGGTGGGTGGCATCGACCTCTCGCAACGCCCCGGTGACCTCCACCACGGTGGCTCCGACGGGCGGCGGTTGGACGCGGTGGGCGACGACGCGATCATCCACCCCTGCCTTCGTCGGGGGCGACTGATCGTGTCCTTGCCGTGTCTCCGACTGGTGACACCAGGGACATCGTGGTCCGGAGCCCGCCCGCCTGGCTGGGCTCACCGAGGACAGCGTGGTCTGGAACGCGTGGCCGACCGCGTGGTGGTCGTCGATCTGGAGCGACCAGGCGCCAGGGACGAGATCACGGTCCTGACGGCGACTGCCACCCTCGCGAGCTTCGATCGGAGGCAGTCGAGTGCGGTGTTCTGGGTCGCCCG
>JAFGPU010000446.1 GCA_016936035.1 Acidimicrobiales bacterium | reverse complement strand
GATACGCTGCCATCCGGATCCGTCCTAGCCATCTCAAACGAGGGGAAGCCCATGCGCGCAGCCGTGCTCCGCACCACCGGCGACGAGAAGCTCGAGCTCGTCGACGATCTCGAGCTGGGGCCCGTCGGCCCGGGTGAGGTCAAGGTCAAGATCCACGCCACGGGCGTGTGCCACTCCGACGTGTCGGGCATGAACGGCACCATCCCGCAGCCGGCGCCGTTCGTGCCCGGCCACGAGGGAGCCGGCGTCGTCACCGAGGTCGGCGAGGGCGTCACCAACGTCCAGGCGGGCGACCACGTCATCATCGCCTGGAGCGCCCCTTGCGGCACCTGCAAGTTCTGCATCGACCGCAAGCAGCCCAACCTGTGCGTCAACGTCCAGATGGCTGCGTTCGGTGCGACGCACTTCTCGCAGGGCGGCACCCCGATCTTCGGCTTCGCCGGGTCGGGCACCTGGGCCGAGGAGATGATCATGCCCCAGCAGGGCGTCGTGAAGATCGACCCCGACACCCCGCACGAGATCGCGTCGCTCGTCGGCTGCGGCGTGATGACCGGCGTCGGCGCCGCGCTCAACACCGCCCGGGTCACGCCCGGATCGTCGGTCGTCGTGTTCGGCTGCGGCGGCGTGGGGATCTCCGCCATCCAGGGCGCGCGGGTGGCCGGCGCATCCGAGATCGTGGCCGTCGACCTGGTCGACTCCAAGCTCGAGGACGCGTTGCGTCTGGGCGCCACCCACGCGGTCAAGCCCGACGACCTCGACGGCGTCAAGGCGACGATCACCGGCGGCGACGGCTTCGACTACGCGTTCGAGGCCATCGGCCTGCCGCTGACCATGCGCGCCGCCTACGACGCCACCCGGCGCGGCGGCACCACCTGCATCATCGGTGTCGGCGGCATGGACAAGACGATCTCGTTCAACGCGTTCGAGCTCTTCTACGACGAGAAGACGTTCACCGGCTCGTACTACGGCTCGGCCGACGTCCGCAGCGACTTCAACCGCATGCTCGGCCTGTGGCGCAACGGCCGCCTCGACCTCGAGGGCATGATCTCGAAGAAGATCCACATCGACGACGTGAACGAGGCCGTGGACGACCTGAAGGCGGGCACGGTCATCCGCTCGGTCATCACGTTCTGACCTGCCGGGCGAGCCGACACGGCTCCGCACCGCCTCACGAGGGGCCCGCGCCGCGGGCCCCTCGGCGCGTCGCCGGCCATCTCCCCAGGTGGGGGACCACTTCGCAGGGATGTCGTGGCACGACGCCACGTCGTGTTAGCTTCTCCGCCGGCGACGAGGCGGGAGCTCGCCGCCGGGGCAGGCAGAGAGCCACGGACGGATCTGGTCGCTGCGTCCGTGGGGAGCCATAGCGAAACCGGGCCCGAACACACCGACACGGACACGCGGTGCCTTCCCGCCGGCACCGCGAGCTTGGGGAGAACCATGATCAACGCGCTACGCCAGGGTCGGCGTCGCCGCGCCGCGGGAGTTGTCGCCAGCCTGGCCATCGCCGCCGGGCTCGTCACCGGCCTCGCCGGTCCCGCCGCCGCAGACGGCAGCCAGGCCAAGTTCCTCGGCGGAGTCTCGGACCAGATCGGATCGGTCAAGGGCAGCGTCGACGGCGACGTCCGCACGCTCGACGCCGGCCTGTTCCGGCTCGTCATCGACGGTGACGTCGAGAGCACCGGCTACTGCATCGACATCAACACGCCCATCGACCACGGCGCCACCCTCGACGAGGTCCCGTGGGACGAGGCGGTCGAGAACCTCGACAAGGTCGAGGCGATCCTCCGTCACTACCACCCCAACGGCGACGGTCCCGACGGCCACAAGATCACGGGCACCGATCAGCAGATGGCCATGGCGACCCAGGCCGCGATCTGGCACTACACCGACGGGTTCGACCTCGACGAGACCGAGGGCGTCAACGACGCGACGGTCGTCGCCAACTACCTGGCCATCCTGGCGGCGGTCGAGGGCGGTCTCGAAGGCTTCGGCGAACCGACCGTCGACCTGTCGATCACCTCGCCCGACCCCGCCAGCGGCACCGTCGGCGACCTGGTCGGCCCGTACGTGGTCAACACCAGCGCGGCGAGCGTGACGCTCACCCCGTCCGCGGGCGTGAGCCTGCACGACGCGGAGGGCGCCCCGTTCACGGGCGAGGTCGTCGACGGCACCGAGCTGTGGCTGTCGTCGGACGCCGCCGGCGAGGGCTCGATCAGCGCCGCCGCCCAGGCCGACTTCGGCGTCGGTCGCGTGTTCTACGCCCGGGGCCAGCAGCGCCTCGTGCTGGCGAGCAGCGAGACCACGAGCGCCACCGCCGAGGCCGCAGTCACGTTCGCCGCCGCGCCGACCGTGACGACGACGCCGCCCGAGACGACGCCGCAGAGCACGACGACCGCGCCGAGCACGCCCGAGACCTCGGTCACCACCGAGGCGCCGACGACCACCACCACGGCGCCGCCGGTCCCGGCGTCCAACACCGGTGGCGGCGGTGGGCTGCCCGTCACGGGCGCCCAGACGATGGTGCTGGTCACCGTCGCGCTGGCCCTGCTGGGCGCAGGCGTGGGCTTCCGTGTCCTGAGCCGCCGCAAGGCCACCGGGGGCTGACCGCTCCCTGCCTCGACATCTGAGCACCGAGAGGGGCCCGCGCCGGTGGGCCCCTCTCGACGCGCCCGGGCACCGGCGTGCCCGTGCGCGGCGTCCGGCGGTTTCCGGGCCCTCCGGAAAGGTGATAGACCGTCAGAGGTAGAACCTGTTTCAGTTAGTGGGGGAGGTGGCATGTCGGAGGCCGAGATCCTGTCGGCGCCGCTCGTGCTCGAGTACCCGTTCAAACGAACGGTCGGGCCGGTGCAGAGCGCGTTCCTGACGGGCTTGCGCGAGGGCATGGTGCTCGGCGTGCGGGCCGAGGACGGGCGGGTGCTCTGCCCACCGGTCGAGTACGACCCCGTCACGAGCGCCGAGCTCACCGAGCTGGTCGAGCTGCCCGCCACCGGCCGGGTCACCACCTGGTCGTGGGAGCCCGCTCCTCGCGCTGGCCAGCCCCTCGACCACCCCTTCGCCTGGGCGCTGGTGCAGATCGACGGTGCCGACACGGGCCTGCTGCACGCCCTCGATGCGGGGTCGCCCGACGAGGTCACGACCGGCATGCGGGTGCGAGTGCGCTGGAACGACGAGCGCGAGGGCGCGATCACCGACATCGCCTGCTTCGAGCCCGCCGGCGACGAGGAGGGCGGCCAGTGAGCGACCTCGTCCTGCCCGAGGCGCTGCGCGGCGTGGAGCCCGTCCGGTCGATCCGCACGCCCGCGCGCCTGGAGTACACGTTCACCGCGGGCCAGGCCACCTCCCGGTTCCTGCGGGGCATCAGCCGGAAGAAGATCCTGGGCGAGCGCTGCGGCGTGTGCGGCAAGGTCATCCTGCCCCCGCGGGGCTCGTGCCCCAACGACGGCGTGCCGACGAGCGAACAGGTCGAGCTGCCCGACCGCGGGATCGTCACCACCTTCTGCGTGGTGAACGTGAAGTTCTCCGGCTCCGCGATGGAGCTGCCGTACGTGTGCGCGACCGTCGTGCCCGACGGCAGCGACATGGGCCTGTTCGGCATGGTCCAGGAGATCCCGTTCGACCAGATCCGCATGGGCATGCGCGTCGAGGCCGTGTGGGTCGACGACGACGACCTCACCCACGACCTCGCCTCGATCAAGTGGTGGCGACCCACCGGCGAGCCCGATGCCGACTACGAGAGCTACAGGGAGCACGTCTGATGCGTGACGTCGCCGTCGTCGCCTTCGCCCAGTCGCACCACGTGCGGCGCGAGCAGGCGCGCAACGAGGTCGAGATGGTCATGCCGGTGCTGCACCAGGTGAAGACCGAGCTGGGCATCGACCAGTCGCAGATCGACTTCACCTGCTCGGGCAGCACCGACTACCTCGCCGGCAGCGCCTTCAGCTTCGTGATGACCCTCGACGGGGTCGGCGCGTCGCCCCCGATCAGCGAGAGCCACGTCGAGATGGACGCCGCGTGGGCGCTGTACGAGGCGTGGGTCAAGATCCAGACCGGCGCCGCCGACACCGCGCTGGTGTACGGGTACGGCAAGTCGTCGCCCGGGGCGCTGCGCGACGTGCTGTCGCGCCAGCTCGACCCCTACTACCTCGGACCGCTGTGGCCCGACAGCGTCGCCCTGGCGGCCCTGCAGGCGCGCGCCTGCCTCGACGGCGGGGTGACCACCGTCGAGGAGATGGCCGAGATCGCCGCCCGCAGCCGGCGCGCCGCCGCCGACAACCCCTTCGCCCAGCTGCAGGGGTCGGACGACCCCGCCGTGCTGCTCAAGGAGGCCGAGATCGCCGCCCCGCTGCGCCGCCACGACTGCCCGCCGATCACCGACGGCGCCGCAGCCATCGTGCTGGCGGCCGGCGACCGGGCCCGCGAGCTCACCGACGCGCCGGCGTGGATCCGGGGCATCGACCACCGCATCGAGGCCCACAGCCTCGGGGTGCGCGACCTGACGACGTCGCCGTCGACCGCGCTCGCCGCCGCCCGGTCCGGGGTGGCGGACGCGCCGGTCGAGCTGGCCGAGCTGCATGCGCCGTTCACCCACCAGGAGGTCATCGTCCGCACGGCGCTGGGCCTGGGCGGCGACGTGACGGTCAACCCGTCCGGCGGACCGTTGGCCGCCAACCCGCTGATCGCCGGGGGCCTGATCCGCATCGGCGAGGCCGCCAGGCGCGTCAGCAGCGGCGAGGCGGGGCGAGCCGTGGCCCACGCCACGAGCGGACCGTGCCTCCAGCAGAACCTGGTGTGCGTGCTCGAAGGGGAGAGGGGCCACTGATGGGCAAGGAACGCGTGGCCGTCGTCGGGATCGGCCAGACCAAGTACCAGGCCACCCGGGGCGACGTGTCGATCGCCGGTCTGGTGCGCGAGGCGGCGCTCGACGCCCTCGCCGACGCCGGCATGACGTGGGCGGACATCGACGCCGTCGTCATCGGCAAGGCGCCGGACTTCTTCGAGGGCCTGATGATGCCCGAGCTGTACCTGGCCGACGCCCTCGGCGCGGTGGGCAAGCCGATGCTGCGGGTGCACACCGCCGGCTCGGT
>JAFGPU010000445.1 GCA_016936035.1 Acidimicrobiales bacterium | reverse complement strand
GGCGTCGAAGAAGTCGTCGAAGTACTGCCGCTGCAGCAGGTCGAGGCGGCCGACGGTCAGCATCCACAGGTAGGCGCCCAGGGCGGGCACGGCCCCCGCCCACCACCCCCGGCGCAGCCGGCGCCGGCCGGCACCGTCGAGCCCGTCGACGCTCGCGCCGGCCGAGTCGCCCGTGGGGGGCGTGCGATCGCCGCCGTCGGCACCGGGTTCGGCAGATCGTGTCGTGCGGTCGGGTGCGTCCGGGGTGGGCTCGGCGGTGGTGGTCACGGCCCGGGCGGGCATGGCTGCATGGAACCCCCCGATGGTCCCGACGTCCCCTGCACGCGCCCGGCGCGGGCGCACCCGGACACTACCAGCGGTGGGGTGCGGGGCTCCCAGCCGGCTCCCGTCCCGGGCCCACGCCTGCGGGCGCGAGGAGATTCACCCGGGGTGACCCCTTGCACGTCGACGCGTGGTGAGGAAGAATCCCATCAATGTAATTACACGTGTGGCATTGCAGGTGGATACCCGCACCGGCGGGTCGCACGGTCCGAATGGCGAAACCAAGCGGGAAGGGGGCCAGATGAAACTCCCCGTGGCCACAGATCCCGACGACCGCACGTGGCAGGACTACGCCAACTGCCTCGGCGTCGACCCCGACCTCTTCTTCCCCGAACGGGGAGCATCGACCCGCGAGGCCAAAGAGGTGTGCCGGGGGTGCATCGTGCGCACCCAGTGCCTCGAGTACGCCCTGGTCAACAGCGAGAAGTTCGGCATCTGGGGTGGCATGAGCGAACGCGAGCGCCGCCGCATCCGTCGTCAGCGGGCCCTGGCCCGCCAGGCCGCGGCGGCCGCGAGCGCCTGAACCGTCGTCCGACACGGGCCGCTGCGGCTGACGCCGGCGCCCGATCTCCCGATGACCGGCACGGTCCCGAACCCCGTTCGGGCCTGGTGGGTGCGGGTCTCGCGAGATCGTCAGCCCAGCGCTCGTTCGAGGCGATGCTCGATGGTGCGATCCCGGTCGAGGTCGAGCTGCGACCACCGTGCCGGGTCGGTCCGATCGAGCACCGCCCGGGGCACCAGCCCCACCAACTCGGCGCCGGCGACGGGCACGAGGGCGGCCACCCGGTCCCACGCCTCTGCCGGGCCCACCACGTCGGGGGCGATCAGGTTCATCGACACCTGCACCCGCGCGCCAACGGCCAGACCCAGCGCCCGCACGTGAGGGCCCCGCACCTGCGCTGCGACCCGCCTGGCCCGCTCGAGGTCGGGCTCCGCAAGCCACACGTTCCAGGCCACCAGCACGTCGCGCGCGCCCACGGCGACGGCGCCGGCCGTCGGGTGCGGCTCGGCCGGCCCCGCGTCGGGCGCCAGGTCGCGGAACGCCCGTCTGCGCACCTCGGGCAGCGAGCGGTGACGGCCGTACGAGAACGCCGGCACCCCCAGATCGTCAGCGATCCAGCGCAGGAACCGGTCGCGCGCCCCTTCGGCGTCGGCCAGCGTCGAGTCGGCGAGCGGCACGAACGGCACCACGTCCACCACTCCGAACCGGGGGTGCGCGCCGCGGTGCGTGCGCAGGTCGAGCCGCTCGACCGCGGCGCGGGCCACCCGCCGCGGTGCCTCCTCGCCGACGAGGGTCAGCACCGACCGGTTGTGGTCGGCGTCGGTGTGCACGTCGAGCAGGTCGGCGCCGGCCGCCGCACCGATGGCACCGACCCGCTCGGGCCGGGACCCTTCGCTGATGTTCACGACGCATTCGAGCATGGGTCACCCTCGCCCGGGGCCGCGCGGGCCGATGACCGATACAGTGGCGCACGTGAACCTCGGAGCAACTGAACTCCTCATCGTCCTGCTGGTGGTGTTGGTCCTGTTCGGTGGTGCGAAGCTTCCCAAGCTCGCCCGCTCGATGGGCCAGGCCCAGACCGAGTTCAAGCGTGGCATCAAGGAAGGCCACCAGTCGGACGACGACGAGACACCGACCGACAAGGCCTGACCGCCGCACGTCCTCCACCCCGGTGGCGCCGGCCACCCGTGGGTCAGTCGCGCGCCGCTCCTGCCAGTGCTGCCATCCGGCGGCGCTTCAGGATGCGGCGCCGTTCGCGTTCCGACGCTCCACCCCACACGCCGTGGTCGATGCGGTTGACCAGGGCGTGCTCGAGGCACTCCTCCTTCACCGGGCAGGTGGCGCAGATCCGCCGTGCGGCCTCGACCCCCACGCCGTCGCTGGGAAAGAAGCGGGCCGGGGATTCCTCCGCGCAGTTGCCCAGGGCCATCCACTCGGTGTCCATCGATCCTCCAGATCTCCTGGCGTGTCCGCCGTCGTGTGCTTCCGCCGACCCGTCCCGCCCGGACGAGGGGGGCCGGTGCCCCCGGTGGGTCCGATGTACCGGACGGACCTGAGTGTTGCCTGAGCGCCGCCCCGGGGGATGGGGGATTTCCCTGGGTTGACCCCGGGCGGCCCCCCGTGTCACGTTTCCGCCCCCGATCCGGTATGCATGGGATGGTGAACCCGGCCGAAGCTCCACGCGAGCGCACCCAGGGCGACGACGGTTCCGTCCGCCGGCCCCCCACGGCGCCGTCACCACCACCCCCACCGTGGCAGGCCAGCCGGTCGGCCGGGCCCCCGTATGCGCCACTGGCGGAGCCCGGCACGGCGTCCGGCCCCCCACACCCGCACGCCGGCTACGGCGCGGCGCCGCTGGGGCCGCCCCAGGGGACGGGCGCACCGCCGTCACCGGCGTCCGGGCAGCCCACGGCGCCGCCGGCCCGGCCCGAGCGTCGCCGGCTGTGGCTGGTGGCGCTGGCCGCGGCCCTGGTCGGCGCGTTCGTCGCCGCAGCCGTGAGCGCGCTCGTCGTGTCGTCCGACGAGGGCGGGCAGCGCATCGTCGCCCGTCCACCGGTCGCGACGCCCGACGGGGCCATGGACATCCAGGCGATCCTCGACGACGTCCAGGGCTCGGTCGTCACCATCGAGACCAGCGTCAACGCTCGCGGCGGGGTCTTCGAGGGCGCGGGCACCGGTGTGGTGCTGTCCGACGACGGCCTGGTGATGACCAACGCCCACGTGATCTCCCAGTCCGACGGCATCACCGTGCGCACCTTCGACGGAGCCGAGCACGACGCCACGCTCGTGGGCAGCGAGCCCGAGAGCGACCTGGCGGTCATCAAGATCGACGGCGCCCCCGACGATCTGGTGGCGGCCGAGCTCGGCTCGTCGCAGGCGTTGCTGGTGGGCGAGCCGGTCATCGCCATCGGCAACGCCCTCAACCTCGGCGGCCAGCCCAGCGTGACCACGGGCATCGTCTCGGCGGTCAACCGCACCATCGACTCGCCGGAGGGTCGCCTGGCCGACCTGATCCAGACCGACGCGGCCATCAACCCCGGCAACTCGGGCGGCCCGCTGGTCGACTCGAGCGGCGCGGTCGTCGGCATCAACACGGCGATCATCCAGGACAGCCAGAACATCGGCTTCGCGATCGCGATCGACTCGGCCAAGCCCATCATCGACCGGATCCAGGAGGGCGGCGGCGAGATCACGCCGGACACCCCGCGCCTCGGGGTGACGACCGTGCCCGTCGACACCGTGGCCGAGGAGGTGCGCGAGCAGCTCGACATCCGTGCGGAGGAGGGCGCGTTCGTCGTCGAGGTCGTGCCGGACAGCGGCGCCGACGCCGCTGGGCTCGAGCAGGGCGACGTCATCCTGTCGGTGGACGGCGAGGACATCTCCTCCAACGCCCGCCTCGGCGAGATCGTGCAGGAGCACGAGCCCGGCGACACGATCGAGATCACCATCGAGCGCGACGGCGAGGAGCAGACCCTGTCCGCGGAGATCGGCCGCCAGGGCGGCTGACCCGCGGCGGCTGGCCCCACGGCGCCGCAGGCGGGGCGAGCGGGAAGCGGCGTGCGGCCGGGTAGCATCGTCGGCCATGTCAGACGTCGCGCCCGAAGTCGAGCCTCCCCGCGGCCACGCCCGGGTCGTCTACCTCGGACCGGTGGCACCGCACTGGGAGGTGCAGTCCGACTTCGGCGACCGTCAGGTCATCGACGACTTCCGCTCGCGGGTCATGGCCCGGCTCGTGCTGCTGCCGCCGCACGATCCGCAGTTCCGCCGCAACCGCGAGCGGGTCGTGCGCGATGCCGAGCGCGAGCAGCTCCTGCTCGAGTGGGACCTCGGCTACCCCGAGGACGAGGGCGGCTGACGCCCGACGGGCTCGACGTCGCTGTGTGACGGAGCCGTGACGCTCGGTGTCACGGAAGGTTCACTCCGCTCGCCGACTCCCGCTCCGGGGCCACGGGTAGCCTCGGCCTGGTGGCCGCCTCCGCTGACGACGATCTCCCCCCGCCGTCCCCCGACGCCGTGCCGGCCGCCGCGAGCGAGCCCGTGCGCTATCGCAACCGCGAGCTCTCCTGGCTCGACTTCAACGAGCGGGTGCTCGCCCTCGCCGAGGACGAGCGCGTGCCGCTCCTCGAGCGGGCCAAGTTCCTCGCCATCTTCGGCCAGAACCTGGACGAGTTCTTCCAGGTGCGGGTCGCCGGGCTGAAGGACCAGGTCGCAGCCGGCATCGGGGGATCGAGCCCCGACGGCCGCACCTCGGCGCAGCAGCTGCTCGACATCCGCGACCGGCTCGACGTGGTGCTGCCGCGCATGCAGGCGGCGTTCCTCGACCGCCTCACCCCGGCCCTGGCCGAGGCGGGCATCAAGCTGTCGTCCTGGGGCGACCTCGACGACGACGACGAGAAGTTCCTGGTCGAGACGTTCGAGGAGCGCATCTTCCCGGTGCTCACCCCGCTGGCGGTCGACCCCGGGCACCCGTTC